>DASYBN010000263.1:0-1516 GCA_036500785.1 Acidobacteriaceae bacterium | reverse complement strand
CCTTCCGCCGCGGCGAAACTATCCACACTGAAAACAGCTACAAATTCACCATCCACGGCGTGCAGCACCTGCTGGCGCAGACCGGCTTCACCGTCGTCGAGAACTGGACCGATGTACACCGCTGGTTCGGCGTCTTCCTCGCCCGCGTCCACTAGATCGAGTTGTCATCTGAGCGAAGGACCCGCAACTCACTTGCGCAGCATCAGAGCCTGCACAATCAGCAAAAGTGGGTGCCCATCCTATGCAAAGCGTAGGGTGGGCCGTGACGAAGGCCTAGTCGCCCACCGCACCCGACGTGAGCGACCAAAGGGAGCGAGGCCTCGCGGAACGCGCCGTAGGCGCCTTTGCCCGGACGGCCAGTCCCGTACACTCGATGGCGAGAACACCCGCCATGCACATCCGCCTTGCCACGGAAGCCGATATCACCGACATCCTCACCCTGATCCACGCACTCGCTGTCTATGAGCGGGAGCCCGACGCAGTCCAGATCGGCGAGGCTGAGCTGCGCCGCGATGGCTTCGGGGCGCAGCCGCTCTTCGAATGCCTCATCGCCGACGACGCCGGCGAAGCTGCGGGCTTTGCCCTCCACTTCCCCATCTACTCCACCTGGCGCGGGCCCAGTCTCCATCTTGAAGATCTCTTTGTGCAGCCATCGCATCGCGGCCGCGGCATCGGCAAGGCGTTGCTGGCGCGCGTAGCCGCACTCGCGCTGGAGCGCGGCTGCGCCCGGATGCAGTGGGACGTGCTCGACTGGAACACCCCGGCCATCGACTTCTACCGCGGCTGCGGCGCCGTCATGCTGGAGCCCTGGCGCATCATGCGGGTCAGCGGCGCCGCACTCGCACGCCTCGCAGGACAGGCATAGACCCCACGTAAGCGATTACACTGGCAGGCGTCCGTGATTCGCTCTCCAGGAGAACTGCCCGTGGCCCTGCGCGCAACCCTTGCCTCCGCCCTCACTCTCGGCGCCGCACTCTTCGCCGCGCCTTCCGCTCGTTCTCAATCCATCGAATATCGCCCCGATGCAAAGCTCTGGATCATCCAGGCCGGCGACTTCACCTACGCGATGGGCGTCGACGAACGCAACTGGCTGCAGTCGCTCTACTGGGGTCCGCGCATCGATCGCGCCGAGGATATTCGCGCCGCCCATAGTCTGCCCGAACACGCGGCCTTCGACCTCTCCACCACCACCACGCCGCAGGAGTATGCCGCGTGGGGTGCCGGCCTCTATACCGAACCCGACCTCAAGGCCACCTTCGCCGACGGCAACCGCGACGTCGTCCTCGAGTATGTCGATCAACACCAGACGCATGACGCCAACAGCCAGACCCTCGAGATCACGATGCGCGACATCAAGCTCCCACTCGTCGTTCACCTCTTCTATCGCGTCTACACCGGGCAGGGCGTGCTGGAGCGCTGGTCCACCATCGAGAACCAGACTAAAGAAGATGTCGTCCTCGAAAACGCCGCCAGCGCCACCTGGAGCTTGCCCAATCTTCAGAACCGCAACTACCGC
>DASYBN010000262.1:0-3191 GCA_036500785.1 Acidobacteriaceae bacterium | reverse complement strand
CACGCCCGTGCCCGTCGTGATCGTCGTCACCGAGTCCGCTGGCACCATCGCCGCACCCGCCGTTTGACCCAGCGACTGAGCGTTATTTTCCTCCGTCGTCTGCGCAACGCCGGCCGTCGGCAGCGCCTTCTCCGGAGCCTGCCCGTAGCGAATCTTCTCGCGATGAATCTTCTGCTTCTTCGGCGCCTTCCCACCCGAAGCCACTGCTGCCTTGGCGGCCTGCTTCTGCGCTTCTTTCGCCCGCGCCGCTGCCAGTTGCGCCTGCGCCTTGTCAGCCTTCTGCTGTTCCACGCGCTGCTTCTTCACCGTCTTCTTCTTCGGCGGCGGAGGCGCATACGCCGTAAACTCCGGCTTCGTCTGCGTCCGGGTCCCACCCGTATCCACGAACCCCGGCTTGATGTCGATATACGCATCCTCGCGCGCCTTGGTCAGGTACGCGCGCAGCGCGGGCTGCAGCTGGTCGAAGTAGATCGCTTCCTGCACCTGCCGCTCGACATCCTGCAACGGCGGCACACCTGCCTGCTGATGACTGTCCACGCGCAAAATCACGAACCCCTGGCGTGTGCGAATCGGCTCCGTGTATCCGCCGACCGGCAGCGAAAAGGTCGCCTTCTCCAGCACGTCACCCAACGCTCCGCGCTTGAAGTCACCAAGATCTCCGCCAGCTTGCGCCGTCGGTCCGCCTGAGTACGCCTTGGCCGTGTCGGCAAATTTCTCGCCGCCCTTAAGCTTCGCTTCGACCTCATCCGCCTTCTGCTGCGCCGCGGCAACCTGCGCATCGGTCGCGTTCTCCGGAGTCGGAATCAGAATTTCGCTCAGATGCACCTGCTCGGGCACCTCGAAGTCCTTCGCATGCGCCTTGTAGTACGCCTCTTCCTGCGCGTGCGTCAGGTTCAAATGGCGGCCCACCTCGTCCTGCACAACCTGATTCGAGATCATCTGGTTGCGAATCTGCTGCTTGAAGTCCTCAAACGAGACTCCCTGCTGCTCAGCGGCCTTCTGCAGAGCCTCCATCGAATCCAGATGGTTTTCCTTGCGAATATCGTCCAGCCGGCGCATCGTCTCAGCGTCGCCGGTGATGCCCAGTTCCTTGCCCTTCGAGAGCAGCAGTTGCTGGTCGATCATGTCGCGCAGCAGATCATGCAGCTTTGCTTCGGCGTCGGACTCCGGCACGTTCTGCTGTCGGGCCTCCTGCATTAGTTGCTGCTCGGCGCGCTCATACTCGGTCCGCGTGATGATCTGGTCGTTGATGCGAGCGATAACGTCCTCGACCACCGCCCCATTCGGCGTGATCGGTGTCGCGGCCGGCAACGGCGGAAGCTGGAGCTGCGGCTGCGGCGGGGCTGCTGCTGTGGCCGCAGCGCCCGGCACTTGATAGCTTGGGGGCTGGGCGCGGACCTGCGCTTGCAATGCCGTTGAAACGGCCAGTGACGTGGCCAGGAATGCGCCGGCAAACCGGCCTGTACGCTGAAGATATCCGTGCTTCGTGATCATCCGTTCCTTCGGGGACCTCTCCTCGCTGCAGTCTTTGCTTCCTTCGGCGCAGGCGAGCTCGTCTGTCCTGTTGCAAGCCACTCTCGAGCGTGCATTCGTTAGACCTCGAGCGTCTACCCAAGGTCATCCGTGCGTCCATTCTACCTGCCGCCGAGCCGCTCTGCGCGCTCGCCTCCGGCCGCCTTGGAACCGCTCTCGCTCACCGCCCGAATGCTATACTCGTCCAACGAGCAGCGGCCCGTTTTTAGCTCATCTGCGGGCTCGCGCGCTTTCCAGAGGTTCCTTCCCCGCCATGATCTCGCGTACCCGCCGCGCCCTGTTTTCCGCAGCCATCTTCCTCACAGCCTGCGGCGTCACCGGTTCGATCATCGGCGGCCGTGTTGCTGCCCAGTCCGCCTCGGACGAGTCTGCCCTGCGCGACTCCATGAAGAACTTCACGGATGTCTACGCCCTCGTCGAGCAGAACTACGCCGACAAGTTGAGCACCGACCAGGTCGATAAGGCTATCTACGACGGCGCGATCCCGGGCATGTTGCACGTGCTGGACCCCCACTCCAATTTCTACGATCCAAAGGCCTTCGCCCAGATGCGCGAGGACCAGCACGGCAAGTACTACGGCGTGGGCATGAGCATCCAGCCGCAGGAAAACAAGATTGTCGTGCTCGCTCCGTTTGAGGGCACGCCCGCCTACAAGGCCGGCATCCGCCCCGGTGACGTCATCCTCGCCGTCGACGGCAAGTCCACCGAAAACATGGATTCCGCCGCGGTCGCCTCCCTGCTGAAGGGCCCCCGCGGAACGCACGTGACCGTGACAATGGCCCGCGAAGGTTCGGCCAAGCCCCTCGTCTTCGACCTCATCCGCGACGAGATTCCCCGCGCCTCGGTCGACATCGCCTTCATGATCAAGCCGGGCATCGGCTACATCCACGTCACGCAGTTTATGGAGACCACCTCGCACGAGGTGCAGGAGGCGCTCGATAAGCTGGGCCCGAACCTTCAGGGTCTGGTGATCGATCTGCGCGAGAACCCGGGCGGTCTGCTCAACGAAGCCGTGAACACAGCCGACAAGTTCCTCCAGAAGGGCCAGATCGTCGTCTCGCAGCGCGGCCGCGCGTTCCCGGATCAGGTCTATCGTGCGCCCACGGGATCGAGCCTCAAGTACCCGGTCGTGGTGCTTGTCAATCGCGATACGGCCTCGGCCGCGGAGATCGTCTCCGGCGCGCTGCAGGATCATGACCGCGCCCTCATCGTGGGCGAGACCACCTTTGGCAAGGGCCTGGTTCAGACCGTCTTCCCGATCTCGGAGAACACGGGGCTCGCGCTCACCACCTTCCACTACTACACGCCCTCCGGCCGTCTGATTCAGCGCAACTACAACAACGTTTCGCTGTACGACTACTACTACGTGCGCAACGACGCGCTGCCTGCGGACAAGAGCAACCGCGAGGTGAAGCTCACCGACGCCGGCCGTCCTGTCTATGGCGGCGGCGGTATCACGCCCGACGAGAAGATTCCCGAGTACAAGACCAACCACTTCCAGGAGGTCCTGCTCACACCTCCGCACCGCGCGTTCTTCGACTTCACCACGCATTATCTGGCGAACCACACCGTCTCGAAGGATCTGGTCGTCGACGATGTCATGCTCGGTCAATTCGAGGATTTTCTGAAGTCTCAGAAGATCGACTTCACCGCGAAAG
>DASYBN010000261.1:0-7275 GCA_036500785.1 Acidobacteriaceae bacterium | reverse complement strand
GGGCGCCCCCGAGCGCAGATTGCTCCCGCTCGGCATCGGCACGACCGATTATCTCGGCGGCATCTACTCGCCCGCGTGTTCCGAGGACGAACTCGACGCTGGCTTCAACGCGCTTCTCCGCGATGCCCAGTGGGACGAGATGATCGTTACGCAGCTTCGTCCCGGTGCGCCCATGCTTCGTGCGGTCGAACGCTTTCCCACGCAGCTTTCCATGGCAACCGCCGAGCTGCAGCGCTTCGAGACCGAGGGTTGCCGCCGCACCCACGCCACCGCCATCGCCGAGCTGCCCCCGAAGATTCGCCGCAACGCAATGTACTACCGAAATCGCGCCCAGCGCAGCGGACACCTCGATCTCACCATTGCCAATGAGTCGAACTGGAGCGAAGCCTTTGACGCGCTCGTGCGCTTGCACCGCGAGCGTTGGCAGAGCCGCGGCGAACCGGGCGTGCTCGCCGATGACCGCGTCGTCGCCATGCATCGCGAGGCCCTTCCACTGCTGCTTACCGCCGGCACGCTCCGCCTCTGTTGCCTGCGCCACAGCGGCCAGATCATCGGCGTGCTCTATTCCCTCATTGACCCGCCCGGCGCCGTGGAGCGAACCCAGTACTTCTACCTCACCGCCTTCGATCCCGCGCATGCCGATCTCCGCCCCGGCACCGTCCTGCTCGCGCTGGCCATCGAGCACGCCGCCAACGAAGGCGTTCGCACGATCGACATGCTCCGCGGCGAAGAGGCGTATAAGCAAATCTGGCACCTGGAGCGGACGCCGACCTTCGGCTTCGAGCTGCGTCCCTGCGCCCGGCGCGACCCTGCTCGAGCCGTGGCCTGATTCGCTCCACGGGCGCTCTCCACCCGAGGTGAGCCTTGTTTGCCGATCGCATCGATGCCGGACAGCGGCTCGCGGCTTCCCTCCAGCAATTCGTCGCTCGCCGACCGTGCGCTCCTGACGACATCGTTGTGCTCGCGCTTCCCCGTGGCGGCGTTCCTGTCGCGTGGCAGGTGGCATCCACTCTGCACGCTCCCCTCGACGTCTTTCTCGTTCGCAAGCTCGGCGCTCCACAGCAGCCGGAGCTGGCGATGGGTGCGATCGCCACAGGCGGTGTGCGCGTCATCAACAACCAGGTTGTCCAGGCTCTGCATGTCACACCCGAGCAGATCAGCACGATCGCCGAGCGGGAGACCCGCGAGCTCGACCGCCGTCAGCAGGTCTATCGCGGCGACCGCCCGCCGCTCGTGGTCCGGGACAAATGCGTTCTGCTTATCGACGACGGCATCGCCACCGGCTACACCATGCGCGCGGCCGTTGCGGCCCTGCGCCAGCTTCACCCCAGGGAGATCACCGTCGCCGTCCCAGTGGCCGCGCGGGACACCTGCGACGAGCTGAAGCACGAGGCCGATGCGGTCGTCTGCCTCTTCACTCCACTCGACTTCGCCGCCGTCGGCCAGTGGTACAGGCGCTTCGACCAGACGACCGATGACGAGGTCCGTGAGTTGTTGCGAGCTGCCTCCGCAACCCCCTGATTGGCACCCGTTTGCCGAATGCCTGCGCAAGAGAATTCGTGGCGCATCGGGACACGACCGGGACAGATCAGGGCGCAAGTTATTGAATCAACACGTTGGAATCGGGCCCAACCACTTCTCCGTGGCGGTTGGATTGCTCCTGAAGAGACATATTCCCAATTGTGTGGCGAGCTCAAGCCAGAGCTTAGGGAACAACTCTGTAATTTTTCTCACGGGAGAATCCGAATGAAATTGATTCACCGCTTACCTCTGTTCGCGGCGGCGTGTCTGACACTGCTGTCTCCGGGCTTCGTAAACGCCCAAATCGTCAACTCCACAGTCAACGCCACAGACAACATCTACGCGTCGGGCTCGCAGAGCGACCTCGTGAATAACTGTGTGGCCATCGGTTACTGCGGCGCCGGCGGTCAGGGAACATTGCCCGGATACGTTTCGCTCGCACCCGGCGCGACCTACGTTACAGTCTCGGCCACCGGCACCATCAGCCTCGATGGCAATGACCAGCAGTTCAACGACCCGGACGGCTACTACAACGGCGTCCCGGCCTACAGCCTTCCCGCCCCCAACTACACCTCGTCCAACGGGGGTCTCGACAGCATCTCGGGCATCACGGCGCCCGGTGCCGGCTACCTCGTGGGACTGTTCGTCGGGCCAAGCGGACCGACGGGAACAGCCCCTGCATCGCTCGACTACTCCGCGGCCGGTTCCGAGAGTGATACAAGCTACAGCCCGCTGCTCGATCAGGTCTTCTTCATCGGCGACGGCCTTACAGGCGACGGCAGCGGAACGACGCAGGAGTTCATCATTCCAACCGGAGCGACGAAGCTTTACCTGGGCATCAGCGACGCGTGCTTTTTCCAAGGCGCTCCAAGCTGTTACCAAGGGAACGATGGTTCCTACAACGCGGTTACCGACGTTGTTACGCCGGGCACCAACAATCCTCCACCCTCGGCAACGCCCGAGCCCTCATCCCTGATGCTCCTGGGAACCGGACTGCTCGGCGCCACCGGTATGCTGCGGCGCAGAATGAGTAGCTCCCGCTAGCTTTCGAGATGCTTTGAAGCAGCTTTCGCAATATGCAGAGTCGGCGTATTGCTGTTTCGGGCGACCTTCGCCATATCGCGATGGCGAAGGAAGGCCTCCCACCCTCACGGGTGGGAGGCTATTTTTTGTCCAGAGTTACACGCTGTTCGGTAGAATCCCCGGCATACCAGGGTCATCACGAATTACGTGCCGGGAGCCGGGCTCATGTCCGAACAGGTTCTGCAGGGATGGAGCGCGATCGCGGTTTTTTTGAGCTGCGATGAACGAACGGCCAAGCGCTGGGAGACGGAACGGGAGCTGCCGGTCCACAGGACACGGCGGACCCCCGGCAATGGACGGGCGAACGTATACGCCGTCGTCTCCGAACTCGAGCAATGGAGAGCTGCCGCGCAAGCGGCGAGCATCAGTCCGCCCGCGCGACCAGCCAATATCGCCGCCAGTTCGGCTGTCGACGATCCAATCGAAGTTCCCGCTGACACGAAGAACAGCTCGTCGAGACGATGGTTCCTCTCCGGCGCGATCTTTGCTGTGATCTGCATCGTCGTAGCGACAGCGGCGATGTTATGGGCGCGGCAGCGTGGCGTCGAACATGCGGTCGACGATCCGGCAAACCACAGCATTGTGACAGAGACCGCCGGGGCAGCAAGAGCGCACGAGCTCTATCTGCACGGCCTTTACCTGTTCGAGCAGCGGAGGCCGGAGACGCTGACACAAGCCGAAGCCGACTTTGAGCAGGCGATTGCGGCAGACCAGAGCTATGCGCCCGCCTATGCGGGGCTGGCCAAGACATACGAGCTGCTGCGGGAGTACTCAACCATGCCCTCCCAGCAGGCGTATCCCCTGGCGAAACAGGCGGCGCTGCGGGCCATTGCGCTCGACCCTAAGCTGCCGGACGCTCACGCTGCGCTGGCCTTCGAGGAGTTCTTCTGGGAGTGGAAGAGCGCGGAGGCGGAGCGCGAGTTCAAACAGGCGATCGCGCTGGACGCGAACTCGTCCGTTGCGCACCAGTGGTACGGCTCGATGCTGATGCATCAGGCGCGCTTTGCAGAGGCGCTGCACGAGCTCGACCGGGCGCAGGTGCTCGAGCCTGCCTCGGCCGGCGTGCTCGGCATACGGGCGGCTGCCATGGGGCTTAGCGGACGCCGCGATGACGCCGTAGAACTTCTTCAGGACGCTCTCGCACGCGGACCGGATTCCGCGCCGCTGCACTTCATCCTGGCTCAGCTGTGTCTGCAGGAGCCCAGGGACATTCCGCGATATCTGGATCACATGCAGCGATTTGCGCGGCTGCGGCACAGCGATGAAGATGCCCGGCTCCTCGATGCAGCGGCGAGGGTCTACCGGCGCGAGGGCGAGCCCGCCATGTGGAAGGCCATGCTCGCGGCAGATCAGCGCGCCGGTCGTCCCACCTACATGAGCGCGCAAATTGAGACGGTGCTCGGTATGAAGGACGCAGCGCTCAGCGATTTGGAGAACCTGGAGCGCGCACACGACGAGAACCTGATCGGTCTGGACATCGACCCGCTGCTGGAACCGCTGAGAGGCGATCCGCGATTTGCGCAGCTCGTGGCCAAAGTGGGGCTGCCGGGCAGGCCGGCGAAACAGGTTTGAGCGGAGCGGAAGAAGGGCGGCCGTTAGGCCGCCCTTCCCTGTTGCCGTTTAGTTATTGCATTGCAGTCTTGACGTCCCGAGATCGAAGCGATCAAGGTTCATCACCTTGTTCCACACCGCGACGAAATCGTTCACGAACTTTCCGTGTGCGTCCGAGCTCGCATAGACCTCCGACAGCGCGCGCAGCTGAGCATTGGACCCGAAGATCAGATCGGCGCGCGTCGCCGTCCACTTCACCTCGCCCGTCTTGCGATCGCGGCCTTCGAATACGTCCTGCGCATCTGAGGTTGCCTTCCAGGCGTAGCGCATGTCCAGCAGGTTGATGAAGAAGTCGTTGGTCAGAGCCTCCGGCCGGCTTGTAAACACGCCGTACTTCGTCCCTCCCACATTCGTATTCAGCACCCGCATGCCGCCGAGAAGCACGGTGAGCTCAGGCGCGGACAGCGTCAGCAGCTGGGCCCTGTCCAGCAGCATGACCTCGGCCGGGTGGTTGAAGCCCTCCGCCCGCGTGTACGAGCGGAAGCCGTCCGCCGCCGGCTCAAGCACCGCAAACGATTCCACATCGGTCTGCTCCTGCGATGCATCCGCGCGTCCCGGCGTGAACGGAACCGGCGTATCGATGCCGGCGTTCTTCGCGGCCTGCTCCACACCAGCGCAACCCGCCAGCACGATCACATCAGCGAGCGAGATCTTCTTCCCGTCCTTCTGTGCGTTGTTGAAGTCGCCCTGAATCTTCTCGAGCGTCTTCAGCACCTTCGCGAGCTGCTTCGGCTGATTGGCCTCCCAATCCTTCTGCGGAGCCAGCCGGATGCGCGCGCCGTTCGCGCCGCCGCGCTTGTCCGAGCCGCGATACGTCGAAGCCGCAGCCCACGCGGTCGAGACCAGCTCCGGGACCGTCAGCCCCGCAGCAAGAATCTTCGCCTTCAGCGAAGCGACGTCCTTCTCATCCACAAGCGCATGATCGACCGCCGGAACCGGATCCTGCCAGATCAGCTCTTCCTTCGGAACCTCTGGGCCGAGATACCGCGCGCGCGGGCCCATGTCGCGATGGGTCAGCTTGAACCATGCACGCGCGAACGCATCCGCAAACTCATCGGGATTCTCGTAGAAGCGCCGCGAGATCTTCTCGTACGCCGGATCGAACTTCAGCGCGAGATCGGTGGTCAGCATCCCCGGCTGATGACGCTTCGAGGAGTCATGCGCGTTCGGCACCGTACCCGCACCCGCATCCCCCTTGGGCTTCCACTGCTGCGCACCAGCAGGGCTCTTGGTCAGCTCCCACTCGTACTTGAACAGGTGCTCAAAAAAGTCATTCGACCATTGTCTCGGCTTGGTGGTCCAGGTCACTTCCAGTCCGCTGCCGATGGCATCGCCCGCGATGCCCGTCTCATACGCACACGACCAGCCGAGGCCCTGCTCCTCGATCGGCGAGCCCTCCGGCTCAGGACCAACGTGATTGACCGGGCCGGCGCCGTGCGTCTTGCCAAACGTGTGTCCGCCTGCAATCAACGCGACCGTCTCTTCATCGTTCATCGCCATGCGCCCGAAGGTCTCGCGAATATCCTTCGCCGCAGCGACCGGATCGGGAACAAAGTCCGGGCCTTCGGGATTCACGTAGATCAGGCCCATATGCGTTGCGCCGAACGGCTTGTGCAGCTCGCGATCGCCGTGGAAGCGCTTGTCCGTGCCCATCCACTTATCTTCGAGTCCCCAGTTGACGTCCATGTCCGGCTCCCACACATCCGCGCGTCCGCCCGCAAAGCCGAAGGTCTTAAAGCCCATCGATTCGAGCGCGACATTCCCCGCAAGAATCATCAGGTCGGCCCAGGAGATCTTCTTGCCGTACTTCTGCTTGATCGGCCACAGCAAACGGCGCGCGCGGTCGAGGTTCACGTTGTCCGGCCAGCTGTTCAGCGGAGCGAAGCGCTGCTGCCCTCTGCCGCCGCCTCCGCGGCCATCGCCGATGCGGTACGTACCCGCGCTGTGCCACGCCATGCGAATCATCAACGGCCCGTAGTGGCCGAAGTCTGCGGGCCACCAGTCCTGCGAATCCGTCATGAGCGCCGTCAGGTCCTTCTTCAGCGCGTCGTAGTCGAGCGTCTTGAACTCTTCGGCGTAATTGAACTCCTTGCTCATCGGGTCGGACTTGGACGAGTGCTGGTGCAGGATGTTCAGCTTCAACTGGTTCGGCCACCATTCACTGTTGGATCTCGCTTCGGTGGTGCTGTGGTGGAACGGGCATTTCGCTTCGGTCGCCATGCGTTCTCTCCTTCTGTTCAGCTCAACGGTGGGTTCGCATGAAACCCAGACATCGACCCTCAACGAATTGACTGTAGCACTGTAGAGATACATAGTTCCAATACTCAATCCGCATTCCAGGTATAGGCTGTTCCTATGGAAGTTCACCAGCTACGATATGCGTGCGCCATTGCGGATACAGGCAGCTTCAGCCGCGCCGCCGAGCGTTGTCAGATCGCGCAGCCCTCGCTCTCACAGCAGGTCCGCAAACTCGAAGAGGACCTGGGAGCGAAGCTCTTTGACCGGCTGGGCCGCAGCATTCGCATTACCGAGGCCGGCCGCGCCTTCCTTCCCCATGCCCGCTCGATCCTCGCTCAGATGGAAGTGGCGCGCTCCAGCGTGACCGATAAGAACGGCGATGTTCGCGGCAGCGTGAACGTAGGCGTGATACCGACCATTGCGCCGTATCTTATGCCGCGCTACACGGCGGCGTTTGCAAAAAAATATCCGGACGCAAAGCTGCGGATCGTGGAAGAGACGACACCGATTCTCGTCGACCGCCTGCGGGACTTATCCGTCGATCTCGCCATCCTTGCGCTTCCGCTGCGCCACAAAGAGCTGGAGTTGCTTCCGATTCAAACCGAGCCGCTCTTCGCCGCACTGCCGAAAGATCATCCTCGTTCCGCGGCAGAGTCGCTTGCCCTGAAAACGCTCCGCGGAGAACCCTTTGTCATGTTGCGCGACGGCCACTGTTTCCGTGACCTGAGCATCGCCACCTGTACCCACGCGCGCATCCGGCCGAACGTCGCCTTCGAAAGCGACCAGTTCAGCAGTGTCCTTGGCATGGTTGCCGCCGGCGTC
>DASYBN010000260.1:0-3293 GCA_036500785.1 Acidobacteriaceae bacterium | reverse complement strand
GCCTCGCTCGTCCGTCTGCAGAACCGCGGCTGGATCTCCGCCCAGTGGGGCATTTCGGACAACAACCGCAAGGCCAAGTACTACGCCATCACGCGCAGCGGCCGCAAACAGCTTGCGCGTGACGCTCAGGACTGGCGCCGCCTCTCCGACGTGATGGGCCGAGTGCTCGCACAATCTTCGGAAGGTGGCAAATGATCGCCTCCATTCGCTCTGCACTCGCCCGCATCCGCGCCTTCGCCAACAAGCCCGTGCGCGATACCGACCTCGACCAGGAGCTCGCCTCGCACCTGGACTTCGCCATCGAGGAGAACCTGCGCCGCGGCCTCTCGCCCGAAGAAGCGCGCCGTCAGGCACTCATCCGCTTCGGCGGTGTCGAGCAATCGCGCGAACAGCAGCGCGCCGCGCGCGGACTGCCCGCACTCGACATCCTCCTGCAGGACCTCCGCTATACGCTCCGCACACTGCGCCGTGACCGCGGCTTCACCTTCATCGCCATCCTCATCCTGGCCATCGGCATCGGCGCCAACATCGCCGTCTTCAGCGTCGTCAACACGCTCATGTTGCGTCCGCTTCCCTTCCGCGACGCCGCGCGCCTGCTCTGGATCGGCCCCGAAGTCTTCAACGGCAACTGGTCCGCGGCCACCTATTCAATTGACGCCTATACGGAGCTCCGCGAGCGCAACAAGTCCTACACGGACGTAGCCGGCTACTATGCCTTCTCCTCCAGCGACAACTTCAAGCTCACCGGCCACGGCGATCCCAGGCCCTTCACCGGCATTGGTGTCACTCCTAATTTCTTCCAGGTGCTCGGCGTGGACCCACTGATGGGCCGCCCCTTCCATGAAAACGAATCGCTCCCTGGAGCGGGCCAGGTCGTCCTGCTCAGCTATCCCATCTGGCAGCGGCAGTTCCATGGCGATCCCTCCGTCCTAGGCCAGACAGTGGATTTCAACGGCCGCTCATTCACCGTCGTTGGCATACTGCCGCGCAGCTTCGACTTCGGCGCCGTCTTCGCGCCCGGCACGAAGGTCGATCTCTTCGTACCCATCGACTTCAAAGGCACCCGGCTCGATGGCAATGCCATCACGCTGATCGGCCGCCTCAAGCCCGGCGTCACCGTGGCGCAGGCGCGCGGCGAGGCTAAGCTGCTCTTCCCCAAGCTCGACTTCAGGACCGACCATCCTGAATACAGCGAGGGCTACTCCGGCTACCCGACACCGCTCAAGCAATACGTCAGCGGCAAGTTGCACCGCTCGCTTATCGTCCTCTGGTCCGCCGTCGGCCTCATCCTGCTCATCGTCTGCGTCAATCTCTCAAATCTGCTGCTCGCACGCGCTGCCGCACGCGGCAAGGAGTTCGCACTCCGCGGTGCGCTCGGCGCCAGCCGCGGCCGCATCATTCGTCAGCTCCTCACAGAAAGCCTTCTGCTATCCGGAGTCGGTTCTCTCTTTGGCCTCGCGCTGGCCTTCGCCATCACCACGTGGCTGCAACATCAGACCGCGCTTGCATTGCCGCTGCTCAATGACGTCCACATCGATGCCACCGCCCTCCTCTGGACCCTCGTCATCGCCATCGGGACCGCCGTGCTCTTCGGCCTCGCACCCGGCTTTCGCATGTCCAGCATCCATCTGCAGGAATCTCTGAAGGACTCCGGTGGTCACGGCGCCAGCGACGGACGCCGGCACGAGCGTCTCCGCTCCATGCTGGTCATCTCTGAAGTCGCGCTCGCCTGCGTGCTGCTCGTCGGCGCCGGTCTGCTCATGCGCAGCTTCCTGCGCGTCCTCGACGTCGATCTCGGTTTCAAGCCCGCTGCGGCTGCGACCATCAAGGTTGACTACGATGACGGCGGCAATGCAGACAAGCGCAGCGCCATCCTGCAGAACGTTCTCACTCGCATCCGCGCGATCCCCGGCGTCGAACATGCAGGCATCTCCGACAACCTGCCCTTCGAGCGCAATCGCTGCTGGGGCGCTCCCCACCGCAAAGACGTGGACCAGAAGCAACTCGACGCGGCACACCTTCCGTGCGCTCTCGTCTACATCGTTACCCCCGGCTATCTCGCCGCCATGGGTGTACCCATCACCGGCCGCGATTTCAGCTGGGAAGACTTGCCGCTGCCTCCTCCACCGCCGACGAACAAGGCCGCCAAGCCCGCTGTCCCGCAGGGCAGAAGGGGTGATCCCGTCATCATCATCAATGAGGGCGCCGCGCGTCAGATGTATCCCAACGGAGACGCCCTCGGCCAAGTCATTATTCCCAACGGTGACCCGGCTCGCATCATCGGCATCATCCCCGACCTGCACCAGACCAGCGTGGAAGGCCAGCCGGACTGGCAGGTCTATTACCCCACCACGCAACAGGGTCCGGAGGGCGCCGAGCTCGTCATTCGCAGCAGCGTGCCTCCGGAACAGCTTGCCCCTGCCATCCTGCACACACTGCGTGAGATCAATCCCGCACAGCCCGCCGTGCCCCTGCGTCCCATCCAGTCGCTGGTCGATCACGCTGTCTCACCGCGGCGCTTCTTCGTGCTGCTCGTCGGAACCTTTGCCGGACTCGGCCTCTTCCTCGCCGCGCTCGGCATTTACGGCGTCATCTCCTACTCGGTCACTCGGCAGACACTCGAGATCGGCATCCGCATGGCCCTTGGCGCCACAGCGATGCGCGTGCAGTTCGGCGTCATCTTCCGCACCATGCGGCTCGCGCTTATCGGCATCGCCGTCGGTGCGGTAGTGTCGCTGGTCGTCGCTTCGCTCATCTCCGCCATGCTCTTCAACACTGCACCCGCAGATCCCGCCACTTTCATCGCCATGGTCGCGCTGCTCACCATCGTCGCCGTGCTCGCCGGCTACATCCCCGCCCGCCGCGCCTCCCGCGTCAACCCCATCGTCGCCCTCCGCGGCAACTAAGCCGAACGCGAACGGGCGGCATACCACAATGTCCCGTCGCGCAGCATGCCCACTTCCGTGGGAGTTTCACTCCGCCGCGGTGCAATTCCCTGCCGTGCAATCGGTTGCTAACCTGCCCTGCAGAAAGCATCGCGATTGTCATCATGAAGCGCTTGCTCGCATCTCCTGTCTTCGCGCTCGCGATCCCACTGTTCGCCACGGCGGCCACGCATCCCGCCGTCTATCAGGACGGCGTTCTCACCAAGGTCCGGACCACCGTCGTCGGCAACTCCTGTTCCAGCTCCACACAGTCCGATGCCGCCACTTACGGCAACACCGCGCGCCGAACCTTCGATGCCTCCGCCCGATGCTCCGACATCCGTGGCGCGGTCTATACGGTGCGGGTTG
>DASYBN010000259.1:0-11824 GCA_036500785.1 Acidobacteriaceae bacterium | reverse complement strand
CACCAGGCTCCAGCGCGCACGGAGACACATGCTCAAACCGGCACTCTCGCTCTTGCTCCTTCTATTGACACTCCCGCTCGGTCAGCAGCCCACCCCCGACCAGCCCGCGGCCGTCGCGCCCATTCCCGCTGCAGACGCCGCCAGGGTCAACCCCATCAAACCCACCGCCGCCTCCCTCGCCCGCGCCCGCAAGGTGTACGGCTACGACTGCGCCATGTGCCACGGCCCCACCGGCAACGGCAAAGGCGAGATCGCCGGCATGACTCTCAAGGACTACACCGACCCCGCCGCCCTCCGCGACCGCACCGACGGCGAACTCTTCTACATCATCCAGAACGGCCGCGGCCAGATGCCCGGCGAATCGGGTCGCCAGACGGCAGAAGAGGCCTGGAATATGGTCATCCTCGTCCGCTCCTTCTCGCACAAATGACCTTCCCGAAGGCGCTTTAAAAAGAGAGCGCGCGGAGTTGAATCCGCGCGCTCAGTTAGATTTCGAAGCTACCGGTTAGTTCAGGCGCGAGCCAGTTTGCGGCGCGCAACACCGGCCAATCCGACCAGACCTGATCCCAGCAGGAACAGGCTCGACGGTTCAGGAGCCGCTCCGATGAAGTTCTGCGGATCATAAGTCGAATACCGATCGTAGATCGATCCGCCGTCAACATTCGTTCCCTGGGAGTCATACAGGTAGAACGCGTAGTCGCTCAACGCACCGTCCGTATAAAACGGATTGGAGGACATGTTAGTGGTGGCAGCGTCATAGAGAGCCAACGCGCCCGGGTCAAGGGTTGTGTAGTCGGGAGGCAAATGGAATACCGCCCACAGCGCATCCTGGACGTCAGTCGCATTCGTACCGTCGTACTTGCTGTAGATGTACGCCTCCTGCTCATATTGGGTACCGAGGGTAGTACCGAGCTTTGATATAAGATCGGCGCCGTTCACTACATCCACTGACCATTTCTCTCCGCCCTGAATAAAGTCCTGATCATTCATGCAGAAGAGACTTAGATTTTGCCCAGTCGATCCGAGCGTCAAGTTGTAGGGGCCAATCTCGGTGCCACTCGGGTTATTAACGAAGGTGAGGGTGTCATCGGCCTTGGCCGCCAAGGAGGCAACAGATAGACAAATAACCGGAAGAAGTGCCAGAAGCTTTCTCATCAAAGGAACTCCCTTTGCTCGTGCTGAACGAGCCCGTTGCTACTCGGCTGCAATTCTGCGGCCGGCTACGGCGATGACCGACGCATCTTCGGTCTCGCGGTGTTCTCATGCGCCCGACACAGATTCGCCGCTGCATACGCAACAACGCTTCAGTGAACCTGGTCTCCGGGGGCTGAGACCACTTTGTCCGGCAGGTGATTGATGGCTATAGCGGAGAATAGCGCCGTAAAGCGGCGCTCACCTAGTGAACATTGGTAATCCTGGAGCACAGAGTAGTAATCACCGGTAACACTCCGCATTGATCAGCGGATGAGCGCATCGCGGGTGCAGCTTCGCGATCGCCGATCCTTCGGTGCCGTTTGTCCGGAGCTGATGGCGAGTGAACGGAATTCGAGCAGGACGCCCCAAGGCCGTCATCCGTAATAAAATCTCCGCATGACCGATCTACCGCCCAAGCCCACCCTCACGCGCAAGACCGGCCTCAGCCCGAAGGAGCAGAAGCTCCAGGCGCTGCGTGAAAAGCTTGCCAATGGTTCGAATGGCGCGAAGCCCGGAACAGCCCACGCCAACGGCGCCGCCGGAGGCTTTCAGGGCAAGTCCACCACCGCCGGCCGAAAGACCGCGTTCCAGCGCAAAGCAACGTAGCTCCGGCGCTGCTGCCGAGTCTTATCTGCGCTGGCGGGGAAGATCCACCGGCAGCAGCCGCGGACCGATCATCTTGGGGCCGATCAGCCCGAGCACACGGTCGATCGACTCCTCGGTGCGCATTCCCGCGGCGTGTGTCGCGCGAATCCCCTTCGCCACCATGTTGCAGATTTCAAACTTATTGTTGCCATTCAACAGCGCAAGATGAATCTTGTCGGAACGCACAGGATCTCCAGTCGTGCAGGTAGATGCAGCGTGTGCTTCGGACTCATCCTGAGGTGTTCAATGAGAGGAAAGGGCTAGTCTCAGCCTACGCCCCTTTCCCCGAACAAACACGGCACGGGGTCAAAACTCCTTAAACCAGCTATTTACACGCTCACGCTACGGTGCTCTCCAGCCCAGGGAGGGACCATGTCCATCGATCCAGCCGAACTCGATGCAGTTCAAACACATTACAAATCTGCGGTCGAGGACTGGATCCGCGCAATCCGCGAGGAAGAGACCCTCGCCACGCCCGCCGTGCATAGCGAAGCGAACATTGATCAGTGGGAAGCCGCCGCTCGGAACGAAGAGGAAGCCCGCGACAGAGCCAAAGCCGCCAAAGCACACTATGAGCAGGCATTGCGCAAAGAGTTCTTCAACCTCTAAGCCGCGCTGAGTGGACGAACACCTCCGATACTCCGTCGCCCGGGCAACGGTGCGCCCGCACGATTCCATCCAAGTACGATGTGAGGTGAAAACACTTGATTAGAAAGACTCTGTCCACCATCATCCTTCTCGGCATCTGCTGCACTCCGCTGATGGCCGTTGCCCAGCACGACGACCACGCGGACAACCACGACCAGCACTATGTCCACCACAGCGAGTGGAAAAAGGGCTACCACATGCGCCAGGAGGACTGGAACCGCGGCGAACGCGTCGATGACTGGCAGGCTCATCATCTGAGGCAGCCGCCCAACGGCTATGAGTGGCGTCAAGTCGACGGCAACTATGTCCTTGCGGCTGCTGCCACCGGAGTCATCGCGTCGGTCATCGTAGCCTCAGCAGCTCACTAACTCCATCGGCCGAGGCCGCTATTCCACTTCAAAACAGGACGGGGCTCCCACGCGGAGCCTCGCCTTTTAGCGGAGCGTCTTAGACCAGCCGCCGCGCTTTCGCGTGGCGCACCGCTGCTGTCTCAGCCATCCACTCCTCGATCATGGCGGCACAGGTCTGCGGCCGCTCTTCGGCGGGACGGTGTCCCACGCCCTCCATCACGCGCAGCTCGCCGTGCATCAACCGGTGCATCAGCGCCTCGGCCGTGCTCACAGGCACGGCGCGGTCGTGGTCTCCCCAGATCACCAGAGCCGGCTTCCGGAACGGGCACTCCAGCAGTGAGCGCAACTCGGCCATGTCCGTCTGCCAGGTGCGCAGCAGCCGCAGCAGATGCGGCACAGTCCCCTGGGTCCGGAGGTTGCGGCGGTAGGGCGCCAGCCGTTCGGGCGAGTCCCAACTTCTCGGGCCCGCCATGCTGCGAAGCCCGACCATCTGCAGCCACTGCGGGTACCACGGTATGGTGTGAGCAAATGCCTTGCCGAGCGGCGAGAGATAGAACCGGATCAACTGGTCGGCATGGCTGAAGTAAGGGTGCGCCGGCGAGAGCAGGACGAGCCGATCGACTCGCTCCGGATACAGCGAGGTCAGATACATCGCCACCGCCGCTCCATGCGAATGCCCCACCAGCACCGGCTGCTCCAGACCGAGCGCATCGAGCGCATCGATCACGCTCTCGCTAGCCGCGGCCAGCGTCGCCGGCATCTTTCGCCTGCGTTCCGATCCGCCGGCGCCGGGCAGGTCGAGCGCGATCACGTGTCGCTCGGCCGGAATCGCATCGATCAGCGGAAGAAAGACCTCGGCCGTGCCCATCAGGCCGTGAATCAGTACCAGCGAGGGCTCGTGCGCGTCCCGCGCTCCGGCGTCGAGGCGTGAAATCGAAGGGCCGCGCTCCAGGTACGAGAGCCGCAGCCCCCTCGCGACGACCGTTCGCCTCTCAACCATGGTTCGGTAGCCCCGATGTCTCTAGGCGTTCGCCGCAGCCAGCGTCTCCACGGCCGAAGCTGCAGGATCAGATGCCTGCCCGGAATTACCGGCGCGCAACAACCTGCGCTCAAGAAACTCCATTGCCACATCGACGTGCTGGCGCTCCAGCAGGAACGGCGGCAGAAAGCGCAGTACATTGCCCTGCACCACGTTCAGCATCAGCCCTTCGGCTAGCGCCTCTTCGGCAACCGGCCGCGCCGGACGGCGGAGATCCAGGCCCAGCAGCAACCCGCGACCGCGCGCCTCTACACCGAGCTTGCCGGCCAGGCCACGCAACCGGGCCAGCAGATAGTCTCCCGTGTCGCCTACGCGCTCGAGCAGGCCCTCGTCCTCGACGATCTTCAGGAACTCGAGTCCGAGCCGGCACGCCATGGGGCTTCCGCCCAGCGTGCTTCCGTGCTTGGCCACGCCGAAAGCGTGGAACAGCGTCTCGTTCACCAGGATGGCGCTCAGCGGAAGCCCTCCGCCGAGCGGCTTGCCGAGGATCAGAACATCAGGCTGCACGCCGCTGCGTGTGTATGCGAACCACTCGCCGGTGCGTCCCAGTCCGGTCTGGATCTCGTCGAAGATCAGCAGCGCTCCGTGCTGGTCTGAAAGTCTCCGCGCTTCAGCGAGGAACTCCGCCGAGAGCGCATGCACGCCGCCCTCGCCGAGAAGCGGCTCCATCAGCACTGCGGCCGTCGACTCAGTCACCGCGGCGCGCAGCTGGGCCACATTCTCGCGCTCCACAAACGTTACCTCAGGCAGGCCGGGGCCGAAGTCCAGCCGGTACTTCTCCTGCCCGGTCACCGAAAGCGAACCGTAGGTCCGGCCGTGATACGAGCCCTTCAGCGCGACAATCCCGTGCTTGGCGTGGCTGTAGCTCTGGCGCGCATGGGTTCGCGCCAGCTTCAGCGCGCCCTCCACGGCCTCGGATCCGCCGGTGGAGTAGAAGACTCCCGTCATACCGGACATCGTGCATAGACGTTCGCCCAACTCGCCGGGGTAGCGGCTCGCGTACTGCGGCGAAAGGTGAACAATCTTCGCCGCCTGGTCGGCCATTGCGGCGACCATCCGCGGGTGGGCATGTCCCAGCGCATTCACGCCCAAGCCGGCCATCAGGTCCAGGTAGCGATTGCCCGAGCTGTCCCACAGGTACACGCCCTCACCGCGTTCCATCACGACGGGATAGCGCGCGTAAACCGGAAGCAGATGTTCTCCGTCCCGCTCCAAAACGGAGCGGGCCTCGGCGTCTTGCCGAAAATCAACCATGATCTTTCCAGTTCACAAGACTTCCGTCACCCGGTCAAGCACACGAAAGGTGCGGAATCGACCTGGATGCGGCAGAATAATGGAGGAGCCAGAGCCGTCGAATCGCGGACCTCCCGAAACCCATAGCAGTCTATGGATTTGTGCACAACCGGGCCATGTAGTTGTCACGTCGAGCCGTTATCGGCCATATCCTGAATTTGGCAGTTAACTTGCTCTACCCAATGAAAAGCGGTTCCACACATATACGTGTCCCTGTGAGAAGCGGCTCCCAAACCCGTCTACTGGCAATCCTCCTTGCTCTGGTGACGCTGGGCGCGATGGGTCTCGCGATCGCCAATCTCATACAAGAGAACAACTATCCAGCGCCGACGGATGGCGCCAGGTGGATCGAGACCGACGGCGGCCTGCGTGCCTACATCGTGCCGGCCGACTCCGCTGCTGATAAGGCGGGCATCCGGCAGGGCGACGTCCTCACTGCGATTGACGGCACTCCGACCAAAATGGTGTCGACGCTCGACAACGAGATGTACCACACCGGTGTCTGGGGGCACGCGACCTACTCGGTTCTCCGCCAAACCTCGGACTGGGCCAAACCCATTGCGCTCGATGTGGTCGTTTACCTCGTCCCCACCGACCGCACCGACTTCCAGGTCCAGCGCTTCATCGGCCTCGTCTATCTGGCGATCGGCCTGTATGTTCTCTTTCGACGCTGGACGGCGCCGAAGTCGACACACTTTTACGTGTTCTGCCTGATGTCGTTCGTCTGGTACGCGTTCAAGTACACCGGCGTACTCGACGGGCTCGATCTCGCTGTCCTCTGGGCCAACATTCAGGCTGCGGCCTTGCAACCCGCGCTGTTTCTGCATTTCGCGGTCAGCTTCGGCGAGCGACCGCGCCGCGACCGCTCGAGTCTCGTCTATGCTCCGCTCTATCTTCCGGGCGCCGTGCTCGTGCTGCTGCGCTATCTCTCTCTGGAAGTGTGGGCGCCAACCGAACTGCTGCAGCATCGGCTGAACCAGGTCGGCTTCGCCTACATGGCGGTCTATTACATTATTGCGGCGTCGGTCTTCTGGCTTCGCTACCGCCGCGAGCACCAGCCCCTGCAGCGCCAGCAGTTGAAGTGGCTCTCGCGCGGAACGCTGCTCACCGTTCTGCCCTTCACTCTCTTCTACGTCATCCCGTACCTCGTGGACGCCAACATACCCGGCGCGCTCGTGAAGGTCGCGACGCTGTCGCTGGTGCTGCTGCCGCTCACGTTCAGCTGGGCGATCGTTCGCTACCGCCTGATGGACGTCGACCTGATCTTCAAGCGCGGCGTTACCTACACGCTGGTCACCGGTGCGCTGGTCGGGCTCTACTTCGGCGCCATCGCGCTTTCGGCCGAGTTCGTCCACAACCAGCTGAAGACCGAGAGGCTGCGCGACTGGGGGCTGGTGGTCGCGGTCATCGTCACAGGCCTCATCTTCGATCCGCTCAAGCGCTGGATCCAGTCGTGGGTCGATCGCGTCTTCGACCCCAAGCGTCTGGATTATCGGCAGACGCTCATCCGCTTCGGGCGCGACCTCAACGCCCAGACTGATCTGCGTGCGCTGGTCGATTCGATCGTCGAGAATCTGCCGCTGATGCTGCTCGTCACGCGCGTGGCCGTCTTCCTGCCGTCGGAGGATGAGACGGCGCCCCAGAAGTTCGATCTCGTCGCCTCGCACGGTCTGGCCTCGACCGCGCAGAGTCCGGCACTCGACCTTCGGTTCCTCGACTTCGACTCGGCCGAATCCGGCAACCATCTGTTCTTCGAATCGCCCAACGCTCTGCTGCGTCTGCCGGAGTCGCAGCGCCAGACCGCGTCGCTGCTCGACCTGAACTACTACATCGCGTGCCGGGCTGCGCGGCACCAGGGCGCGGGCGCGGCTACGGTGGCCGTGCTCGGCCTCGGCCGCACGACCGACGGCGATTTCCTCTCGAGCGAGGACATGGCGCTGCTCGAGTCACTCGCCGGCTACATCGGCATCGCTATCCAGAACGCGCAGCTCTACCGGCGCCTGGAGCGCAAGGTGCTCGAGTTCGAGCGCCTGCACGACTTCAACGAGAACATCGTGGAGTCGATTAACGTCGGCGTCTTCGCCGTCGATCTCGAGGATCGCATCGAGAGCTGGAACGCGCAGATGGAGGTCATGCTGGCGACGCCGCGTGCTGATGCGCTCGGCCACTCGCTCGCGGATGTCTTTCCGCCCGAGTTCATCGCGGAGTTCGATCGCGTGCGCCCGGAGCAGGGCGCCTCGACGCTTTACAAGTTCCGCCTGCCAACGCCCAGCGCCGAGTTGCGCACGGCAAACATCACCATCGCGCCGCTGGTCAACCGGGAGTTCCAGGCCGTCGGGCGCATCGTGATTGTGGATGACATCACCGAGCGCATCAACATGGAGACGCAGCTCACACAATCGGAGAAGCTCTCATCTATAGGTCTGTTGGCGGCAGGTGTGGCGCACGAGGTGAACACGCCGCTGGCTGTCATCTCCAGCTACGCTCAGATGCTCGGCAAACAACTGCGCGCCGACGAAACCACGCATGCCCGTCTGCAGCCGGTGCTCGAAAAGATCACGCAGCAGACCTTCCGCGCATCGGAGATCGTCAATGGCCTGCTCAACTTCTCGCGGATGGGCTCGAGCGAGTTCAGCCGTGTCGATTTGAACGCTGTCGTACGCGACACAACGCTTCTGCTGGAACACCAGCTGCGCTCAGCCAACGTCGAGGTCACGACCTCGCTCGATGACACTCTGCCCGAGATCTCCGGCAATCGCGGTAAGCTGCAGCAGGTGCTGGTCAACTTCATGTTGAACGCGAAAGACGCGCTGCAGGGCCGCGAGCACGCGCACATTCGCATCGCAACGCAACACAGCGACTCCGTGGTGAGACTGCGCGTTGAAGACAACGGCATCGGCATGGCTGAGGACGTGCTGCGCCGCATCTACGATCCGTTCTTCACGACGAAGAGCAGCCCGGCGCAGGGTCACCGCAAGGGCACTGGCCTCGGCCTGTCCGTTACCTATGGCATTGTGCAGGAGCACGCGGGGACGATCGATGTCTCGAGCACTGTCGGTGAGGGCACGGTCTTCGAGGTCAGCTTCCCCGCTGTGATAGCCGCAGAGTCTCTGCCAGCACGCACGTCATCTGCGGGATCACCCGTCGACGAAGGAAAGGTAATTCATGTCTAGTACCACTGCGGGAGCACCGCAGCCCTCCGTCGAAACGCCTTTGAATCAGCCCGGAACTAACACGCGCATCCTCATCATCGACGACGAGTCCGGCATCCGCGACTCGCTCGAGACACTGCTCACGCTGGAAGGCTTCGCGGTCGATCTCGCGCCCGAGGGCTCGTCCGGAATGGACCTGCTGACGCGACACAGCTACGACCTGCTGCTGCTGGACCTCGCGCTTCCCGGCGAGAGCGGCCTCGATCTGCTGCCGCGCATCAAGAGTCTCGCGCCGGAGCTGCCGGTGATCATGATCACGGCGTACGGGACGGTCGGCAATGTCGTCGACGCCATTCGCGCCGGCGCGTCGAACTTCATCCAGAAGCCGTGGGATAACGAGAAGCTGCTCGCCGACATTCGCTCCGCCATCGGAAGGCACAAGGCCGAGAGCGAGGTCGTACAGCTCAAGCGCACGCTGAAACAGCGCTACTCGTTCAAGAACATCGTCGGCAAGAGCGACGTGATGCTGAAGCTCTTCGACCTTGTGTCGCAAGTTGCGCCGAGCCGCTCCACCGTTCTGATCCAGGGCGAGAGCGGCACCGGCAAGGAGTTGATCGCCAAAGCGATTCACTCCAACTCACCGCGCCGCGACAAGGCGTTTATCCCGGTGAACACAGGGGCGGTACCGTCGGACCTGCTCGAGTCGACGCTGTTCGGCCACGAGCGCGGCGCCTTCACCTCGGCGATCGCCGCCAAAAAGGGTTTGTTCGAGGTCGCTGACCAGGGCACGCTGTTCCTCGACGAGATCGGCACCATGGGCATGGATATGCAAGCCAAGATCCTGCGCGTGCTGCAGGATCGGCGCTTCATGCGCTTGGGCGGAACGCAGGAGATCCAGGTAGACGTCCGCATCGTCGCCGCCACGAACGTGAATCTGCAACAGGCCGTGAAAGAAGGCCGCTTCCGCGAAGATCTCTTTTATCGGCTCAACGTCATCTCACTCGAGCTTCCGCCGCTGCGCAGCCGCAAGGAAGACATTCCCCTACTCACGCATCATTACCTGAAGTTTTATGCGGAGGAGAACGGTTTTCTCACACCGGATCTGACGCCGGAGGCGCTGCGCGTGCTGATGGAGTACGAGTGGCCGGGCAACGTGCGCGAGCTGGAGAACGTCATCGAACGCTGCGTCGTGCTCTCCACCGGTCCTGTCAATGGGCCGCAGATGGCTCCGGGTGCGGCACAGATTGGGCCGGACCTCTTCCCTGCCCAGCTGCGCGGAACAACCTACTCGACGAACCTGCTGGAGCAGCGGCCCGACGCATCTTTGTTCGATGTTCTTGAAGACATCGAGCGCCGCATCATCGCCGACCGCCTGGAGCGCTGCAACTGGAACCAGACCGAAGCGGCCGAGTACTTCCGCATCCCGCTCTCGACGCTGAACCAGAAGATCAAGCGGCTGAACATTGAGGTCCGCAAGCGAAGCCGCGAGTAGGGTTGCTGTCGGTCATCGCCGAGCAAGCTGCGGCCTGGCGACACTTCGGAAGCTTGCAACTTAGCGGCGAGACTTCTTCGCGGCCTTCGAAGCAGCTTTCTTCGCGGGAGACTTTTTCGCCGGCGCGGATTTCCGAGCGGCTGGCCGTGAGCTGGATTTGCTGGCAGCCTTCTTCGCCGCCGGCTTCGCAGACTTCGCTGGTTTTCCGCCACTCTTTGCAGCAGCCTTTTTGGCCGGTGCAGCCTTCTTGCTCGACTTGGCGGCAACCTTGGCCGGTGTCTTTTTGGCGGGAGCTTTGGCCGTGGGCTTTCCTGCCGCTTTCTTGGCAGGAGGCTTTAGTGCAGCCGGCTTTACAGCGGGCGCGGCAGCCTTCTTTACGTCGGCAGCCTTCTTCCCAGCGGCGGGCGCCTTCGCCGCAGCGGCGGCGGGTTTCGGGGTCGTCTTCGCGGCGTAGTCGGCTGCGGTGCTGACCACCTTGACAGCTTTCGATGGCTTCGCTGCAGCGGTTGAGGCGGCGCTCGTCCCTCCCCCAGCGGACTCGCCACTCTGCGCAGGCTGCGGCTTGGGCGCCTTCTTGGTGGCACGGCTTTCGCGCTTCGCCGGACGGCGGCGCAGGTTCGGCGGTGGCGGCGGCGCGGGCGGCGAGTACGGCTCAAGGAACGCCCGTGTCGCCTCCGGCGTCTCAAGCTGCGCGTCCATAATCGCGAAGAAGAGCTTGTCGATGAGTTCGTTGTAGACGGGCAGCTCCGGCGTAATGCGCATCTCCTGCATCAACGCGTACGGGATACGGTTGCGCGCCTGCGGCCACTCGCTGAAGAACTGCTCGAACCGCTGCCGGACACCGGCGCTCTTGGTCGTGAAGACGAGCGAGAGGACGGCCTGTGGATCTGCAGCGTAGAGCAGGCGGTAGGCAGCCGAGGGCGCAGCGTTCTCTTTGGCGGCGAACTGCGTCGCGAGGGCCTTCGTGCGCGCCTCCAGCGACTCGATCTCCGCAACGAAGCCGGAACGGGCAAAGGTCTCCTTGAGCGCTGCCGTCTCTTTGCCGCCGAGCTTGGCCGTGAGCAGCGGGAAGAAGGCGGCGGAAGAATCGGCGAAGATGCCCGCGACGTTCAGCTGGCCAACCAGGTCGCGCACGCGCTCGAGCTCAGCCTCATTCGCCTTGGCCGGTGTCCACTGCGGGAAGAGCAGCTTGAGCCAGCCCTCCGACTCCAGCCGGCGAGCGATGCGCATGGGATCTTCCTCATGAAAGATCTCTTCAATCTCGTAGCTGCGCTCCCAGGCGCCGAGCGCGTCGATGTAGTTCTCGGATTTGCCGGTCTCATAGCGCTGCTGCGTCCGCTCCTCCATTGCCCAGCCGAGGCGAGCAGAGAGGCGCGCTGCGCGGATCATCCGAGAGGGCTCCTCGATGAAGCCATAGTTCGAGACAAGGCGGAGCTCGCGGTTTTCGATGTCCGCGACGCCGTTCAGCGGATCCATCAGGAGGCCATACGAGCCCTCGTTGAGCGAGATGGCCATCGCGTTGGCAGTGAAGTCCCGGCCGCGGAGGTCGTCGAGGATGCCCGCGGAGCGAACCACCGGCCGGCCGGGCTTGGGGTAGGTCACCGTGATGGTGGTTCCGACCTCCATACGCACGCCGCCCGGAAAGCTCAAATAGAGGCTCTGGTACGTCTCGCTGGAACCGACGATGGTGGCGCCGGCCTTCTCGAACTCCTTCTTCAATTTGAGGGCGTTCCCCTGAACGGCGACATCCAGGTCGCGGATGGCGACGCCGCTGGTGAGGTCGCGGACGGCTCCGCCGACGAGGAAGACGGTAAGGCTATGAGTGCGGGCAACTTCGCGGACTCGGCGGAGAGCCTCCCGCTGGGCTGGGGTGAGCCGCGTCTCCAGGAGGTAAATGTAATCGGCCATCGGTTTCGCTTGAACTCCGGGGCGCGCTGCACGAGAGGGAGCTAAGTCCCGTTCCTTCAGCTGTTTAGAAGACTCTGCCGGACCGCCGCAACTTCCGATTGTA
>DASYBN010000258.1:0-7968 GCA_036500785.1 Acidobacteriaceae bacterium | reverse complement strand
CGGCCAGCTGCGCACCGAGGTGTTGGGACGCGGCATGGCGTGGCTCGACACGGGAACGCATGATTCGCTGCTGGATGCCAGCAACTTCATCCAGACCATCGAGCACCGCCAGGGCCTGAAGGTGGCCTCCCCCGAAGAGATAGCCTATCGGCTGGGCTACATCACGGCCGACCGGCTGGAAGCGTTGGCCGCGAAGCTCGGCAAGAGCAGCTATGCGGACTACCTGCGCCGGGTGCTCGCCGAAACGGTCTACTAGGGAAACGACGGCGTCGGCCGATATGAGTAGCATGATGTGGATGAACCAGCGGGTGAACTCGAGTGCGCGGACGGTGCAGGATTGAGGACAGCCGCGTGCACGATCGTCTCTCCGAACTACTTTGGCTATGCACGGACACTGGCCGCCTCGTATGTGGCGCAACATCCCGAACAACAATTCTTTGTGCTCATTGTGGCGGATACGAATGATGTGGAGCCGTTTCGCGATCCGTCGCTGACGCCTGTGCTGCTGAACGAACTCAGCCTCGCGGATGTGCGCGGCGTGGCGATGAAGTACGACATCCTGGAGCTGAACACCAACGTCAAGCCGACGTTCCTGAAGCACCTGCTCGCGCGACATGCGCTGAAGTCCGTGATCTATCTCGATCCTGACATCTTCGTGTACGCGCGGCTGGAGCCGGTGTTCGCGGCCCTCAGCGGCGGAGCGAATGCTGTGCTTACCCCGCACCTCACGACGCCGGTCTTCGACGCCAAAACGCCCGGCGAGCAGGAGATGCTCTACAACGGGACCTACAATCTCGGATTCTTTGCGGCCGCGGCGACGAGCGAAGGACAGCGACTGCTGGATTGGTGGGAGGAGCGCTGTCTTGCACTCGGTTTCAGCGAAGGAAGAACAGGGCTGTTCGTCGATCAGAAGTGGATGAACCTCGCGCCCGGTATGTTTGAGGGCGTTGCGATTCTGCGCGACGCGGGCTGCAACATGGCGTACTGGAACCTGCATGAGCGCAGACTCGTTGAGACGGCCGCCGGCTACGACGTCGAAAGCCCGGTGAGCGGACGTGTTCCGCTCCGCTTCTTTCACTTCAGCGGAATGAGTGTGGACAATCCGGCGTCGCTCTCAGAGAACACGAATCGCTTTACGCTGGCGGACAGGCCGGATTTGGCCGAGCCGTTCGCGGCGTATAAGGCAGCCGTGCGGCGCAATAAGGATGCGAAGGCAGAGGGCGTGCCGTATGGATTCGACCGGCTCTCAGATGGCACCGCAATCACGCGTCTCGCGCGACGGACCTACGCCGCGCACCAGGAACGCTTCCCCGGTCAGAATCCGTTCGACGCGAACGCACCGTTTGCGCGATTCGCAAGAGAGAACAGATTGATGAAGGGCAAGGCCGTCGAGAAGAAGCAGACGTGGAGCGACTTCAACCCGAAGGACCGGCGCGTCGAGATGGTGCAGCGCGCATTGAAGCTGACGCTGCGGCTGCTCGGCCCGGTGAAATATGAACTGCTGATGCGTTATCTGTCGCACATCACCGTGCTGCGCAATCAGGCGGAGTTCATCGACCGTGGGCTGCCCGCGAAGGAGACGCGGTGACAGCAGCGAAGGAGCGCCACGCTTCGCATGCTGAGCCGCGGGCGCTGATTGTGAAGCTCGGCTCGATCGGCGATGTGGTCATGGCGATCCCCGCAGCTTACGCGTTGCACCGCAAGGGATATGCAATCGACTGGATCTCCGGCGATGTGGTCGCGCCGGTGCTGCGCCTCTATCCGTGGATCAATGTCATCGAAGCGGATGAGAAGGCGCTGCTGCGGGGCGGAAGCGTTGCGCGCCTGCGCGCGATGCTCGCGCTGTCGCGACGGCTCGCCGGACGAAAGTACGCGGTCTGCGCGACGCTCTACTATGACCGCCGTTACGCCCTGCTGACCACCGGAGTGAGGGCGAACCGCAAGGTGATGCTCTCGCGCACGGACAGAAGATTTGCGCTGCTTCCAGGACGCCACCACATCGATGAGTACGCACGCATTCTGCTGGGCCGCGAAGACAGCGAGACGCCGTTTCAGCTGCCGCCGGTGCGCGCGTCGGGCTTACCCGAACCGCCGCTCGCGCGCGACCGATCGAGGCCGCGCGTCGTAATCGCACCCGCAGGCGCGAAAAACATGATGCGCGATGATGCGCTGCGGCGATGGCCGGTAGCCAACTACGTGGAGCTCACGCGCCAGCTGCTCGCGCAGGGTGCTGAGGTCGTGCTGGCCGGCGGCCCCGATGATGCGTGGGCCTCGCCTGCCTTTGCAGGGAGCGACGTGGTCGATCTGATCGCGAAGCTGTCGCTGGTCCAGACGCTGGCGCTGATGCAATCGGCCGAGGTCACCGTGACGCATGACACCGGCCCGCTGCACATGGCCGGGATCACGTCGACGGCGATAGTCACGATCTTCGGGCCGACCGACCCGCACGGTCGCCTGCCGCAGCGCGAGAACGCCGTCGCCCTGTGGGGCGGCGAGGGCTTCGCGTGCCGGCCATGCTACGACGGTCGGGACTTCGCGCCCTGCACGAACAACGGGTGCGTGCAGCAGATATCGCCCGCCATGGTGGTCGCCGAAGTCGAGCGAATGCTCGAGGCGAAGCGAACGGGCGCTTCCCTGCTGCCGCGCGTCATCGTTCCCGAGCACACCCCACTTGTGCAGGTGGAGGGTGCCCGATGAGCACGCAGCAGAGCACACGGGCGCTGTTCCTCGATCGCGATGGCGTGCTGAACGAGGAGGTCGGCTATCTGTACCGTCCTGAGGATGTCCGCTGGGTCGCGGGCGCATTCTCTCTCTGCAGGACGGCGATGGAGCTCGGATACAAGCTCATCATCGTGACCAACCAGTCCGGCATCGCACGCGGACTATATAGCGAGGCGGACTTTCACACCCTCATGGACTGGATGCGCGGAGAGTTCGAGCGCGAAGCTGTGCGCGTCGACGCGGTCTACTTCTGCCCGTATCACCCGGAGCATGGAGTGGGAGAGTACCGCCGCGAGCACGAGGACAGAAAGCCCGGTCCGGGAATGCTGCTGCGCGCCGCGCGCGAACATGGGCTGGATCTCGAGCAGTCGGTGATGGTGGGCGACCGCTGTTCCGATGTCGCAGCCGCGAACGCCGCGCGCTTGCGGCAGACGTTTCTGCTTCGTGGTACCGAAACAGTGCCCTGCCCCGGCGACTACATGGCCATCGGCTCCCTCGCCGAGGCCGACTGGTGGATTCGAGAGATGCGATAGAGTGCGTGCCTCAATGCAGCCGCCCGCGACGTCCCGTTTTCATGATTTGCCAGTTAACGTCGGGCGGCGATTTTGCATAACGTAAAAGTCAGGGCAGCTCGGCATCGCGAAGCAGGGCACCCCTTGCGTCCTTGGCGGAGACAGACAGCTCGGCCCCCGACAGTTGATCAACCGGCCACGGAATCGCGAGTTCGGGATCGTTCCACAGGATGGAGCGCTCACCGGGAGGGTAGTAGCCGCGGGTGGTCTTGTAGAGGACCTCTGCGGTCTCGGAAAGGACGAGGAAACCATGCGCGAAGCCTTCAGGAATCCAGAGGAGCTCCAGTTCGCCATCGTTGTTTTGAGGCTTGAGGTCGAAGGCTGCCCAACGGCCGAACTCGGGCGAGTCCCGGCGAATGTCGACGGCGACGTCCCAGATGTGACCCGAGAGGACGCGGATGAGTTTCCCCTGCGGGTGGCCGAGCTGAAAGTGCAGGCCGCGCAGGACGCCGCGCGCGGAGAACGACTGATTGTCCTGGGCAAAGCTGGACGGAAGGCCGAGAGAAGCGAAGGTATCGGCGTTAAAAAGCTCAGCGAACCACCCGCGCCCGTCGCCGTAACGCATCGGCTGCAGGATCTTTACGTCCGCGAGAGGTGTGTCCCGTATGGTCATGAGTCGAGGATAGGAGATCGGCGGATTGTGAAGAAGCCCCGAAGCCGTTTTCCCGTTATGGTACGGCCAACAAGAAATGTGTCGTCCCACCCCACAATTAGCTATTCAACCTGAAGAATCGGACGATAAACTGACCAGGCAACCAATCGTCACTTTGATTGCCCCGAATTTCGGGAGTACGGGCCAGAAGAGCCCGCCGGCTGGCGCCCCCACAGTCGGTTGCGGTTCTTCTGTGGAGAAGCGGTCCTGGGGGAAGCAGATGATGAGGACGGATGTCGCTGGATCTGCACAATTTCGAGCCGGACGCAGCTGTATTTCCTTTAGGCGAATATGATCTTCCCCCCTTGGTCGAAGCCGCAGGAACGCGGTGGAAGCGGCCGCAGGTCGAAGGCCCCGAACAATTGTTTCGATACCGCGTGATCAAGCGCTCTGCGGATGTTGCGACGGTCGTGTTTCTCTGCATTCTGCTGTTGCCGGTGCTGTGCGCCGTTGCCGCGGCGGTCTGGCTAAGCTCGCCTGGACCGATCCTTTTCTCCCACCGCCGAATTCGCCGCCATGGCGAGTTCTTCACGATGTGGAAGTTCCGCACCATGTGCATCAACTCGGGCGAGGTGCTGGAGCGCTATCTGGCGGCCCACCCCGAGGCTCGGGCGGAGTGGCGGCAGACCCATAAGCTCAGGAAAGACCCGCGAGTGACGCGTGTCGGCAGGTTTCTGCGCCGGACCAGTCTGGATGAGCTTCCGCAGCTGTGGAACGTGCTGAACGGAACGATGAGCCTCGTCGGTCCACGCCCGATCGTCGCGGCTGAGGTGGAGAAGTACGGCAAGTTCTTCGAGGATTACTGCGCCGTGAAGCCCGGCGTCACGGGTCTGTGGCAGGTCTCCGGGCGCAGTGCCCTCAGCTACCGCGAACGGGTGCAGTTGGACCGCCAGTATGCGCGGACATGGTCGTTGCGCAGCGATGCCGCGATCCTGATGCGCACCTGGTCGTCGGTTGTAAACCGCGACGGCGCCTACTAACTGCCCTTTACAATCGAGCAATGCAGCGGGGAAAGCCCAGAAACCGGCACCTGGACTACTGGGTCGGCACACCCCTGCTGAATCTGCTGGCCAGCGTTCACAGGAAGCGTCTGCCGCCCGCCCGGGTTCAGCACATCGGCGTGATGTGCTCGCCGGCGCTGGGCGACACGCTGCTGTTCTCAGCAGCCCTCCAGGATCTTCGCACGGCGTTCCCGTCGGCGCGCATCACCCACGTCTGCATGCGGCAAAACCTGGCGGCTGCGGAGATCATCCCCGGCGCGGACCGGCGCGTTGAAATCAGGCTGACGCACCCGCTCGAAGCCGTGCAGCGAATGCGTGCGGAACGGTTCGACGTGCTGCTGGACTTTACGAGTTGGCAGCGGCTCACCGCGCTCTACACCCTGCTCGCGGGGGCCCGGTATACCGCCGGCTTTCAAACGCCGGGACAACAGCGCAGCCGCGGATACGACCGCACCGTTCCGCATCGTGAGGTCTGCCACGAGGTCGAGAACTTCCGCGCGCTGCTCCGCGGCTGTGGGCTGGAACCGCCGATCGAAACGGGACATTCGCCCGCCATCTGCGTTGCGACATCGCGCGACGTTCCCTTCGCCGAAGAGCCGGACATCGTGGCGCTGCACCTGTGGGCCTCGGGCCAGCGCTCCTGGCTTCGCGAATGGGCGGAACACCGTTGGCTGGAGCTCGCCCGACGCCTGCGCCGCGAAGACACCCTGTTCGTGATCACCGGAGCGCCTTCGGATCTGCCGCGCATGCAACCGTTCGTCGAAGAGATGCGTGCCGCGGGCCTGCGCTGCGAAGCATTCGTGAGCCCGGATGGATTTCGTACCCTGACCAACGTCCTGCGGCGCTGCCGCCTCGTGGTCAGCGTGAACACTGGCGTGATGCACCTGGGTGCCATCGCCGGAGCGCGGGTGGTGGCTATCAATGGCCCTAACCGCAACGGTCGCTGGGGCCCGGTGGGTCCGCGAGCCGTCGGCGTCGAGGCTCCCGGTGAGGGTTGCGGCTATCTGCATCTGGGTTTCAACTTCGACGGCAATCCGACCGACTGCATGGAGCGCACCACCGTCGACCACGTATACGGCGCCGCGCAGGAACTGATGGCGCACACCGGAGAGCTTGAGCTATGCAGGGCGTAAGAGATCTGTTGCGCGAATCGCTGGGCCGCAGCCTGCGCAGCCTTCCCGAAGAGGACAGGCTCGCCGCGGCGTGGCCGGTCGCCTGCGGAGCCGCCCTCGCTGCCCGCGCCGAAGTGCTGGGACTCGACGCCGACCGCGTACTACACGTACGCGTGCTCGAGCCCGGCTGGCGCGAACAGTTCCTGCAGATGCGCAGCATGCTGACCGAGGAGTTGCGGCGAATCGCTGGCGTTCGGCTGGAAACGATACACTTCGAAGGACAGCCGTCACCCGGAGGCCGTGCGCGGCAGCCTGTGGGACCGCAGGCCGCGAAAGGGCCGGGTGCGGCGCAGCGTAAGGAGCGACGAAGAACGCGATGAGTTCCGTAACAATTGACGACGTGCGGCATGTAGCCGAGCTGGCCAGCCTCGAGCTGACACCCGAGGAGCTTCCGGCGCTTGCGAAAGATCTTAACGCTGTGCTCGGCTACATCGCACAGCTGAATGAGCTCGACACACGCGACGTGCCGCCGATGGCCCAGGTGAGCGAGGCTCTGGGCTTGGCTCCGGCACTGCACGGCGAGACCCTGCGGCCTGATGAGGTGCAGCCCTCGATCGATCGCGCCGACGTGATGCGCGAGGCGCCCGAGACGGATGGACGGTTCTTCAAGGTTCCGAAGGTAATTGAGAGATAGAAAGACCGCAGAAATAAGAGATAGAAAGACCCAGAAGTCTCGAAATAACAAGACCGCGGAGTCTTCGATAGATAGCAGATCGCGGGTTTGGGAGTTTGGTTGGCAATGATTGAAGCGCCTCATGTGAGATTGGAAGAGCTGTCGCTCAGCGCGGCACGCGAGAAGGTGCGCGCAGGCGAAGTTTCGGCCGTGAGCCTGGCCGAGCAGCACTTCGAGCGCATCGCCGCAAACGATGGCGAGATTCACAGCTTTCTGACGCTCACAAAAGAGCGCGCGCTCGAGCAGGCCGCGCGTGTCGATGCCGCGGCGAAAGCGGGCGATCCGCTCGGCCCGCTCGCCGGTGTTCCCGTCGCGATCAAAGATGTGCTGACGACGCGCGGCGTGGAGACGACCGCCGGCTCACGCATTTTGAAGGGCTACCATCCGCCGTGCGACGCCACAGCCGTGGCCAGAATGGAAGCCGCGGGCGCCGTCGTGCTGGGCAAGCTGAACTGCGATGAGTTCGCGATGGGCTCGTCCAATGAGAACTCGGCGTACGGTCCCGTGCGCAACCCGCGCGCGCTGGATCGCGTACCCGGCGGAAGCTCGGGCGGCTCTGCAGCTTCAGTGGCCGCCGGATTTTGCGTGGCCTCGTTGGGCACGGATACAGGCGGCTCGATCCGCCAGCCGGCAGCGTTCTGCGGTGTCGTCGGCGTGCTGCCGACGTACGGGCGCGTCTCGCGCTACGGGCTGATCGCGTTCGCGTCGTCGCTCGACCGCGTGGGTCCGCTGGCGCGCTCCGTTGAAGATGCGGCAACAGTGCTCGAGGTGATCGCGGGCAAAGATGTGTGCGACGCGACGAGCTCCGAGCAGCCGGTGGGGAGTTATGCCGCGGAGCTGAAGCGCGGCGTGAGCGGTCTGCGCATCGGTGTCCCCGAGGAGTACTTCGGCGAGGGCCTCGATCCGGAGATTCGCGCTGCTGTCGAGCGCTCCCTCGATGACCTCCGTGCGGCGGGCTGCACGATCGAGCGCGTCACGCTCCCGCACACCAAGTACGCTGTGCCGACCTACTACGTGATTGCCACAGCCGAGGCCAGCGCCAACCTCTCGCGGTTCGACGGTGTGCGCTATGGGTTGCGCTCCAAAGACTCGAACACACTCTCTGCGATGTACCGCAAGACGCGCGACGAGGGGTTCGGCGCCGAGGTGAAGCGCAGAATTCTGCTCGGGACGTACG
>DASYBN010000257.1:0-5845 GCA_036500785.1 Acidobacteriaceae bacterium | reverse complement strand
GTCCGAAGCGCAGAATATCCCCCGCCCAATCCCCACACTATGCAAGAATTGGTCCCTCTACCATCTCCATGATTCTGGGTTCTTCTAGCTTGGCAGGAGGACAAAGCGGGTGTACGTCCATACAACAGCATCCTGGCCCGCACGTGAAGATCGCCGCGCTGCGCTCGTCTGGCTCGCCCTCTTCTGGGCCTTCGTGGGCGTTGGCTTCGGCTTCGATCTGCATAACTACCTCCATGAGCAGCCGCCCGTACCCAGGATCGTCCACATCCATGCCATCGCCACCACGCTCTGGCTGCTCACTGCAACCGTGCTTGTGCTCATGGTCGAAACCGGCAACGTCCGCTTCCACCGTCGTTTCGGTTGGTTTGCCGCCGGCTACGCCGCCCTCGTCATGATGATCGCTCCCTGGTCCGAGCTCAGTTGGCAGGCTTTGAACCTGCAGACTCCCGGAACTCTGCCTCCTCAATTCCTTTCCATCGCCTTCAGCGGAATCCTTTGCATGGCCGTGCTGCTGCCCTGGGGCATTCTCATACGCCGCAACTCCGCCGCCCATCGCCGAGTACTCATTCTGGCAACGATCTGCATCAGCGATGCGGGCTTTTCCCGGATGATCGCCCTCTTTCGGCCCGCACCAACCACCTTCTTCGGTACCTACATGTTTTATGAGGGCGGTAATCTGCTCCTCATCCTTCTCATGTTTCTCTGGGACTGGAAACGCGATCGGGTAATGAAGCAGTTCCTCTGGGCAGCCTTGCTCATTATTGCTGTGGGCCTCACCGCGAGCGGCCTCTACTTCAACGACACATGGAAGTCGATCTCCCACTCGTGGCTGCAGAGCTGGGCGAGGACCATGCTGTAAACCAAGCTGTCCGATCACTGCGGAGAGTGCGAGAAAATCCTGAGAGGATCGTCGCAGAAGGACGTTTCACCTGGATCGACTCGATAGGTCGGCCTCCCGTCAGCGAACGTATCGCATCGAGGACTCGCGAGCTTCTAACGGGCTCTTCTATTCGAGTGGGAAACGCTCGCGCACAACATACGCCGAGCCCTTGGGCGAGAGCTTGCTCTCATACAACAGAAACTCGCTCGCCTCCCAGCGCTGATCCAGCCGCTGCTGCTCTGCCGCACGCCCCAGCCGCTCGATCGTCTTCCGTCCGTCGCGGTTCTTGCTCCGCGCCAGCGTCACATGCGCGCGATACGGCCGCTTCTCCACCTCGAGCCCCGCACGCTCAACCCCCGCTGCAACCTCCTCATGCAGCCGCAACAGCTCGGGCGTGACCTCAACCTCCGCATACAGGATCCCGGCGCGCTCAAAGACGCCGATCCGCTCGATGCGCAGCGTCTGCCGCTCCCGGCGAACGCACGCCAGCTCCCGCACCACCCGCGCATACGCCTCCTGCCCCACGTCACCGAGAAACACCAGCGTCACATGCCACTGCTCCGGCGTCGACCACCTCAACCCATCATCCTTCGCCCGCAGACGCAGCGTCAGCCGCTCCAGCGCATCCTTCACCGCGTCGCTAACCGCGAGCCCCACAAACAGCCGCATACGCCAAGGCTATACGCAGGCTGCGAGACGCCGAAAACCGCTGCGGCCGCGCGCAAGCGCCGTCGCGTCACCCAATCCGCCCCAGCCCAATCGCTGTCGCGCCCGCGGCCTTCGCCTCGCTCACAACCTCAGCCACCACCCTGTAGCTCAGCCCAGGGTTCGCCTCCACCCACACGCTGCGGTTCGCGCGTGCGGCCAGCGCGGCCTCCAGCGCTCGACCGAGCCCCACACGCTGCACAACCCGCCCATCCACCGCATACACCGCGCCCTGCCGATCAGGACCGGCTGTCACCCGCACCGTGAGCGGCGGCAGCGTTCGCTCCGTAGCCGGCGCATCCTGCGGAACCGCGCTCGCCAACCCGCGCGGCGTCACCGGCACAATCACCATGAAAATAATCAGCAGCACCAGCAGCACATCGATCAGCGGCGTTACGTTGATCTCCGACTGCTGCACCGACGACGAACCAGACGACGAAGCAGAGAAAGCCATCACAGCACCCCACGCAACCAGATTGAGGAGCAACGGCGAGCACTCATCTCTACTGCACATCTACTGCCTGCACAAATTTCTACTGCCCGCACAAATCTCTACTGCGCCGCAACGCCCGGCGAGAGCGCTTCCTGGGGCCTACACCGCGTTAGACACCCGCGCCCCCGCACATGTTCCATCACCCGCAGCGCGCACCGCCATCCCTGGCTCAAACACCACCGCAAAACAACAGCGATGGCCCGAAGGCCATCGCTGCGTGGATCCGATCCTGCCAGAAACTGCTTAGTGTCCCGCTTCAACCTGCGGCGTGATGATGCCGATGTTGGTGACATCCGCCTGGTGTCCGAAGCCGATCACCTGCGCGATCGTCCCGAAGTTCAGGTCCTTGTCACCCTTCACAAACATCACCTTCTCCACGCGCGTCGCGAAGATCTTCTGCAGCTCCGGCGCGAGGTCGCCCCGTGCAAACGTCTGGTCGTTGATCTTGTACGTCGGCACCGCCGCGCCGTTCGACTGCACCTGGACCACAATCGTGCGATCGTTCGGCTGGTCCTGCGTCGGGTTCTTCGGCGGCTGAGGAACCAGCGCCTCAAGTCCCTTCGGCGTCACCGGCACAATCACCATGAAGATGATCAGCAGCACCAGCAGCACGTCGATCAGCGGCGTTACGTTGATGTCGGAGGAAAGTCCGCCTCCGCCGCCTCCACTCATTCCCATAGTTCTATTCCTCTCTGCGACCAGGCCCGGCCCATGCGCCGGGCTGCCCGCCGCTACGTAGCCTGTGACTGGTTGTCGGTCAGCAGGTTCAACTGGCTCACGCCGCCCGTACGCAGGGCATCGATCGTGTCCATCACCTTGCCGTAATTCGCGCGCTCGTCCGCACGCATATACACCGACTTGTCCGCCGCCGGATCGGTCTTCTTCGCCTCGAGATCGGCCACCTTCTGGCCCAGATCGCTCAGCGACACCATATCGCCGCCCAGGAACACGCGCCCATCCCGAGTGACCGCCACCGTAATGGCGTCCTCTTTGTTGGCGTTGTCCATGATCTCCGCGGCAGTTACCACCGGCAGGGTCACGTTGACCTTGTTATTCAGCATCGGGGTGATGACCATGAAGATGATCAGGAGCACCAGCATCACGTCCACCATCGGCGTGACATTGATGTTCGAGTTGACCTTCTTGCCCTCTTCCCGCTTCGCGATTGACATAGCTCTTAACTCCCGCCGGCCACTTCCGCCCGGCTGCTGGCTATCCTGCAAGCCCGATTGAGAGGAAACTCCGGCCGCCTTCCATCGGCAGCCGGAGCCCACATTCCGTGTACTCGCAGGCGGGTTCAAACCTCAGGAGCGCTCCAGGCGCTCCCCAAGGCTTAACGGTGCGACTGCTTGATGAAGTAGTCCACCAGCTCCGACGAGCTGTTGTCCATCTCCACGTCAAATGCCTCAACCTTGTTGGTGAAGTAGTTGAAGCACATAACGGCAGGGATCGCCACAAGCAGACCGAACGCGGTCGTCACCAGGGCTTCCGAAATACCGCCGGCCACAGCGCCGATACCCGAGGTCTTCTGCACAGCGATCTGCTGGAAGGCGTTCAGAATGCCCATAACCGTGCCCAGCAGGCCGATGAACGGTGCCGTCGATCCGATCGTCGCCAGACCGCCGAGGCCCTTCTTCAGCTTGGCGTGAACAATGCCTTCCGAACGCTCGAGAGCACGCTTGGAGCTCTCAACCTGCTCCTCCGTGATCGCGCCGCCCGAGCCGAAGCTGCGGAACTCCGACAGACCAGCCGTCACAACCTCGGCGAGGTGCGACTTCTTCGAGCGGTCGGCAGCCTTGATCGCCTCGTCCAGACGGCCTTCCTTCAGCGCGCCGGCAACCCGGGGGGCAAACTCACGCGACTGCTTGCGCGCAGCCGAAAAGTACAGCGCGCGATCGATAATGACGGCCAGCGACCAGATCGACATGATGAAAAGAATGATGACGATCGCCTTGGCGAAGTATCCCATGTGGCCCCAGAGCTCCATCGGGCTGAAGCCGACGGAAGCGTTCTGGTCCTGCAGGAACAGGGCGAGAGATGCGGGGGTGTGTGCGAGATGAGCGAGAATCACGGAATTCGTTCCTCCTGGGGAGACGTGGGGGGATTTCAGCATGCGTTCGCCAGAGACTGGTTCGGCAATGCAAGGAAGCTTTTGGAAAGAGTCCGGAGGGGGCCCGGAGCTTTAAGTCTTTAAGTAAGACGCTAAGAAGCGTCTTCGGGGAGGGTGAAAGACGGTGTCATTCATTGACATCGCCTACGTTAGCGACCAGGTGGGTCAGAGGCAATGCCGCTCAGGTAGCACACCGACCGCCACCTGAGCGGCACACCATTAACCCCCATTGAGATTGAAGTTAACCGTGATCGTGGTATCGACCTCGGTGGGTTCTCCATTCAGCAGATAAGGCTTGTATCTCCACTGTCTTACAGCGTCCGTCGCGGCGCCCACCAGCATCGGCGGTCCGCTGATGACGCTCAACTGCTGAATCGATCCGTTCTTGGCGATAATGGCGTGCAGAACCACCGTTCCGCCCACGTGCGCCGCCCGCGCGATCGGCGGATACAGCGGCGTCGTCTTATTAAGGATGGTGCCGGCAATAACGCCGCCCGAGATGTGAACCGGTCCCTTCGGCTTGGGCGGCTCGACATTAATCTTCGGCCCGTTGCCCGCGCCGCCGGGCATTCCGCCCAGAATCCCGCCCGGAGCTCCGCCCGCCATGCCGCTCATGCCGGCAACACCACCGGTCGACGGCGGCGGAGGCGCCTCTTCCTTGATCATCTTGATGTCTTTGGGGATCTTCGTCGGCGCGTGCAGGCCCTGGTCGATCTCCGAAATATGCGGTATCGGGTGCACAGCCGCAGGCGGCGGCGGTGGCGGTGGAGGCGGTGGTGGCGGCGGCGGTGCCGTCAACGACGCTGTCAGCGAGCTATGCGGCAGCGCCTCAGGATAGAGCAGCGGAACAAGAATCATGGTGAGCAGAATGGCGCCATTCAGCGTGAATGTCGCGATCATCCACCACTTGGACTTGGTCTTGATCCGTCCACTGGATTCCATCAAAGAGTCTTCAAACATAAGCACCTCCTCCCACGCGGGAGAGCTACCGGCGTTAGACACCGCGGTCCCTTTTTTTGTTCCCAGAGTCGGACAGCGCCGGAGCAACCTCTCAAGCCGGCACCATCCTGTGCGTGGTGACGAAAAGCATAACAGGATTTTCACAGACCCGGCCACCACGCCGATTTGTCAATCCCTCCGCGGCGCTATCTTGTTGATCCGCATAAACCGCGCCCATAATCCAGCGCGGCTCTAGCCCGCCCGGATCGCACCCGCCCGATTCCCGCGTCCGCTACCGCCCCGGCGAGACTAGAATTCCTCCATTCAGAGCAATCCCGTCCTTTCAGGAGGTCCGGCCATGACGACCCTGCTGAACCCCGGCCGCCTCGTCGCCCTTCTGGTCGCCGTCAGCTTCGCCGCCGGCCTCAACCTCTACGTCACCGTCGCCGCGCTGGGCCTGCTGGCCCGCTTCAACGTTCTCGCGCTTCCGCCCGGGCTCAGCGCCCTCACCCATACCTGGGTCATCACCCTGGCCGTGGCGCTCGCCATCGTCGAGGCCGTCGCCGACAAGATTCCCTACTTCGACCTCGTCTGGAACGCGCTCCACACCTTCATCCGCATTCCCGCCGCGGCCCTGCTCGCCTATCAGGCCGGCAACACGCTCTCGCCCGCCGAGCACGTCCTCGTCACCGCCGCAGCCGCCGCCGTCGCAGCCGCC
>DASYBN010000256.1:0-2819 GCA_036500785.1 Acidobacteriaceae bacterium | reverse complement strand
TTCTCGGTGCGCTCGGCGGCGACCTCCTCGGCGCTGCGCTCCCGGTCGCCCTCGCGCGCGGCCCGTTCGTCGAGGGTCTCGGTGGACTCGTCCACCTCCTCGAGCACGGGGTTCTCCACCAGCTCTCCGTCGATCATGCTCTTGAGCTCAAGTTTATTGAGCGCAAGGACGCTGACCATCTGCACCAGGCCGGGGGTGAGCACCTGGCGCTGGGAGAGCTTTATGTTCAGACGAGGCTGTAACAACCGGGGACCTCACTACAACGCCGGGTTCGGCGCGCCTTCCGAACTGACTACCGGGTCCAACCCGGTAAGCAAGTTCAGGGCCAGTTTATCGCGCGGCTCGAAAAATCCGTTCTCACCAGAACGTGGCAGCCGGGTGAACTGTCCGAACACGACGATGACCTTACTGCGCCATACCTCTCAGCAAACCCCTACCCCAGCGAGAAGTTTTCGCCTAAATAGACCCGTTTCACGTCGGGATTTCGGCCAAGCTCGCCGGGCGTGCCGGCCGCGAAGATCAATCCCTGATTGATGATGTAGGCGCGGTCGGTGACATTGAGGGTCTCCCGGACGTTGTGGTCGGTGATCAGCACGCCGATCCCGGCTGATTTCAGGTCGAAGATGATCTGTTGCAGATCGAGCACGGCGATCGGGTCGATGCCCGAAAATGGCTCATCCAGCAGGATGAAGGACGGTTCGATGGCGAGACAGCGTGCGATTTCGACACGGCGGCGCTCGCCGCCGGAGAGCGCGTAGCCCTTGGTTTTGCGCACGTGTCCCAAATTGAGCTGGGAGAGCAGGTTTTCAGTTCGTTTGCGGCGCGCCTCCCAGGTGATGTGCTGGGTTTCAAGTACGGCGAGGATGTTCTCTTCGACCGTCAGCTTGCGGAACACCGAGGGTTCCTGCGGGAGATAGCTGATTCCGTGCTCGCGGGCCCGCAGGTACATCGGCGTGCGCGTGATGTCGATGCCATCGGTGAGAACGCGGCCGGAATCCGGCCGCACCAGCCCGACGATCATGTAGAAGCTGGTGGTCTTGCCGGCGCCGTTGGGGCCCAGCAGGCCGACGACCTCGCCTTGGTGGATGTCGAGATCCACACCGCGCACCACCTCACGGCCGCCGTAAGCCTTTGTAATGTGCTCGGTTTTCAGCGTTCTCATCAGGGCACTCGCATCGCCGAAGCAGTTGCTTCGTTACTTCTTCATCGTCGTCTCGGTGTGCACACGGCGCGATGCCGGCTCCCCCGCCACCACGATCGTACTATCCGGTGAGCGAAAGAGCAGGGTCGCTCCGCTGATGCTGCCCTGCTTTTCATCGATGACGTGCGGCGAATGCCCGGGCGTTCCGGTCAGCACAAACTCGCCGGTCGCGGCGGTGTACAGGAGCTGGTCGCCGGTGGCGGTGCGGCCGGGCTGCTCGACCTTTACCGCTCCGGACATCACGACCTTATCGAGCGAGGCTGCCACGGGGTCCGGCTGTGGTTTGCCGGGATTGCCGGCGGGCGCAGAGCCCTGCTTCGGAGTCAGGAAGGCTACTCCGCGTTGCGCGTGAACCGTTCCGTCCTGCCCCTGGACGGCGACGCCTCCGGAAAAGACCGCCTGGTGTGCGGCGCCGGAGTAATCCAGACGCGCGCTGATCACCTGCACGGCGTTGTCGCCGCTCGGCGGCCGCACGCCCTTTTGCGTTCGAGGGGTTGCGGCAGCGGCGGTCGCGGTCGACGCGTTGGCGAACACCGTCCGCACCTCGCCGTGCGGCGTTGCGGGCCAGGCCTGCATGGAATTCTTTGCGTGGTTGAGCAGCAGGTTCGCCGCTTCCACCTGCGACGCTCCCTGCCACAAACGGGCTGGGGCAGCGTCGGTTCCGTGGAACTCGACAGTCTGGGCTGCGCGGCGCAGCACGGCGTCGGCCGCGAGGGCATGCGTCACGGGAGCTCCCGGTTTGGCGTTCGCATTGGCGAAGGTCGCGGCGACGTTGCCGTTGGCCACGGCATCGCCGGTCTGTTGCGTGATCCGGATGGAATCGGCGATCACGCTTGTGTCTCCGCGCGTGAGCCGCGGACGTCCGCTGAGCGTCACGACGTCGTTGGCTCCATCGAGCGAGGCCTGCTGTGCGATGCCGGCGCTTGGCTGCTCGCCGGCGATGCCGGGCGCACTGCGCATCTGCACGTTGCCGGTCTGTATGGCGGAGGCGATCTCGAGACCCTGGCCTGACGGCTGCGCAAAATGCGCCTGCAGCGCGTCGCCGGTACTCGTTTCGACGGTCGCGTCCGGCATCCGCTGCGTTATTTGTGTATGCCCGGTCCCGTTCAGGATCTCAGGCTGCTGCTTGCCGTGTGCGTCCGCGGTGAGTGCGAGCCGAAGATCGTCTGCGGCGACGGTTGTCGTCTTCAGACCCGATGCTTTGCCGCCCGCCGGGCGCATGACTGCATCGCCGCGCACCCAGGCCTTGCCTTCCGCATGCACTGCCGAGATTTTGATCCCTCTGTTCACCCGCGCCATCGTCAGCGTGACGCGATCGGCGCCCATCTGCCGGGTTAGACCTGTTGGTGCCTCCGCACCTGGCCTGCGATCCTGCATGCTCAGCGAGACGGCGCCCTCCATCACGGCAGTCGTGGGCCGCCCTGCGTTATCGCACGCTATAGTCACCGTCTTGGCTGAGCCGTGCATCGGCCGCTCAGCGCTGGTATCGAGCAGTCCCACGCCGCCGCTCAGCTGCGCCCGCTGCATCTGCGATTGCGCGTTCATCGCGGCGGTGAGCCTGGGCGCGGTGATCGTGCGCGTGCCCTGCTTCAGCGCGACCGCGCCGCTCGCGTCCACC
>DASYBN010000255.1:0-8606 GCA_036500785.1 Acidobacteriaceae bacterium | reverse complement strand
CTGCAGTTGGCGCGAAGCCGACAGCTTGAGGCTGTGAAACGTGCCCTGGTAGATCCACGGGCGCATCGCCGCAAGCAACTGCGTGCGTGCGGGCTCGCCGACTGCGGCTGCGGTCACGGTAAGGTGATCGTGGAAGTTGCGACCCACTTGATCGTGTTCGTTACCGATGCCTCCCGGCCGAGCGGACTGCGATGCGAGCAGCAGGCGAACGGTTTCTATGGTTCCGGCCGCAACGACGAACTGCGCTGCTTGCACGCGATGTACCGCTTCGTCAGGTGTGCGGACGAGGACGGCCTCGATGTGGTCGCCTGTCGAAGCGTGAATGAGCTCAGTGACGTGAGCGTGGATTGCGATGCGAGCTTTAGAGTGCGTGCGCAACGTGCGGCCAAGCGTTTGAGCAAGGTTGCGGCGCGAGAACGGAATGAACTTGGAGAGCGTGCCTGTGAGTTCCGGCACTTGAGCGAGCACCGCTGGCGACGGCTCACCAATCCTCGAGAAGAATTCCGGAGCGTCGTAGGGCAGAGAGTCAACCCCCAGGAGATCTTCAGCTTCGGTGGCAAGCGCTGCAATATCCGCAGCGGAGAGGGGCCACTCCGCGTCCGCGGGAAGCGGAAGGAGTTGTCCGCCCCAGGTGAGGGAGGTTCCACCGACTGCGCGCGGGCGCGGCTCACTGGTGCCAGGATGTGGATGGCCCGCCTGCTCGATTGCGGTAAAAAACTCAGGCGCATGGCCGCCCGATTCGAGAACCAGGACGTCATGACCAAGCGCTACCAACTTGTGCGCGAGCGTGAGGCCGGCGATCCCCGCTCCGATGATGCATATCTCTGCGCGAAGAAGGTCGCTGCCGTTGGCGCTGCGGTCGAGCTGGGCGAGGTCTAGCTCCATGCGCTCCCGGCGAGGCCTGCCGCTAGCTGTACTTCAGCCAACGCATGATCTCGGGCAGGTTGGGCTTCTTGCCGTACATCAGAATGCCGACCCGATAGATGCGCGAGGAGATCCACACGGTGACGCCGATGGTGAGCGACATGAGCACGATGGACAGAATGATCTGCCACGCGGGCACGCTGGTCAACGCGGTTCGGAAGTTCATCAGCAGCGGAGAGCAGAACGGGATCAGCGAAATGACCTGCGAGAGCGTGGAGTCCGGCGCGCGCACCGTGGGGAACAACATGACCATGCAGAAGGCCAGCGGGAGCACAAGAAACATGTTCAGCTGCTGCAGCTCCTGCTCGGAGTTGGTCATCGCTCCGAGGGCTGCAGCGATTGACGAGTACAGCAGGAATCCGAAGATGAAGTAGAGGATGAAGAAGCCGATCTGCGCTCCGCTGAGAATCCCGTGAACACTGCCGCTGGTGCCGGAAAGGTGGGCGACAGCGCTGCTGCCCGCAAGCACGGACGCGGCGATCATCCACACGCCGACCTGCGTGACGCCGACCGCACCAACGCCGATAATTTTTCCGGCGAGCAGCTCTTCCGGCTTAATGGTCGCGAGCAGGACCTCGAAGACCCTGCTCGTCTTCTCTTCGATGATGCTGCGTGCGGTGTTCATGCCGTAGAGCATGATCACCATGTACATGAGGAAGAAAAACAGGTACGCGATGCCGAACGCCAGTCCCGTGTTCCCACTGGAGCTGGTGTCGATGTCGACCGGCGCGGTGATCTGGTTGATCTGCGCGTCGCTGAGGCCGTGGCTGAGCAGACCCTCGCGCGTGAGCACGGCGTGCACGCCCTGTTCGATCGCGCCCTCGGTCGCAATGTCTCCCGCCGAACGCGCATGATAAGCGAAGTGCGGGCGCTCGCCCGGCTGCGCGGGAGCAGTGATCCAGAGATACCCTGCGAGCTGCGCGGATTGCGTATGAAGCTGCGCCTCCAGGCCGGATCGCGTTGCCGCCGACGGCTCCATGAGATCGACCGTCATGTCGCTTTCCCTGCCGGTTTCGAGCTGATGCTTGAGGTCCTGGCCAAGGGTACGATCGGACGTAACGACTGCGATGTGCGAGTTGGTCTTCGTGCGCGATGCGAAGAAGGTGCTGCCGCCGACCAGCGCCGCCATAAAGCACGGAATGAGGACAGTTGCGAGGATGAAGCCCTTCGTGCGGACGCGCTCCATGTACTCTCGGCGCGCGATCAGCCAGATATTTTGCAGACCGTTAGGCATGAACACCTCCAGCCTCAGCGAATTCAGGTGTGGCTTTCACGGTCGTGATGAAGATCTCTTCCAGCGCGGGCTCCATCACCTCAAAGCGCGTGAATCTTGTTCCCGCAGCAACCGCCTCCGCAAGCAGAGGGTGCGCGTCTTCGGGCGAGCGCAGCGTGATCTCAGCAATACCGGCGTAGTTTTTCGCGTCGACGAGGTGCGCGCTGCCGAGGAACCTGTCGTTGCCGGTGAACACCGCCTGCACCCGATTGCGTGGATAGCGCGACTTCACTTCGCGCATGGAGCCGGAGAGCACGAGCTTCCCCTGGTAGATGAGCGCGATGGCATCGCAAAGTTTCTCGACCTGATCCATGCGATGCGTCGAGAAGAGCACAGTCTTTCCTTGCGCCCGGAGTTCGACCAGCGTCTGCATGAGGAGCTCGGCGTTGACGGGATCGAGCCCACTGAACGGCTCATCCATGATGACGAGCTCGGGATCATGCAACAGGGCAGCGATGAACTGAATCTTCTGCTGCATGCCCTTGGAGAGCTCCTCGGTCTTCTTCTCCATCGCCTCGGTGATCTGCAGTCGCTCGCACCATGCGCGGCCGCGCTGACGCGCAGTGGATTCGTTGAGGCCATGAAGCTGCCCCAGGAAAGTAAGCTGATCGAGCACCTTCATCTTCTTGTAGAGCCCGCGCTCTTCGGGAAGATATCCAACGTTATTGAGGAGCTTGCGCGAGAACGGCTGGCCAAACAGTCTGACTGTGCCGGAATCCGGCACAGTCATTCCAATCATCATGCGGATAGAGCTGGTCTTGCCGGAGCCGTTGGGACCAAGCAGGCCGAACATCGTTCCGGGCTCGATCGTCAGCGAGAGGCCTTCGACGGCAACCTTGGTGTCGTAGACCTTGCGAATGTTGTGGAGTTCGACGATAGGCATCCGGGGCTAGTGTAGCGCAACGATTGCGGCCGATTCATAGATGAGCGGCAGCCGGATCAGGCGCCTCCTCGAGGGCAGGGGGATTCACAGGCGTATCAACTCGCCGCGGGAACAGCCGGTCGCGCAGCCGCAGTGCCGGCGCCTCGCAAAGCCGCGTCGTCATATACCCGATGCCAACCTCAGCGGCGCGGACGACCATAGCCGAGATCCACAACGGTACGACAGAATGCGTGGCAAAGTATGACTCGAGCGGAGCGATAACGGCCGTGTGCCAAAGGTAAATTCCGTAGGAGTAGACGCCGATCCAGGCAACAAAGCGATAGATCCAGTTGTGCTTTCGACCTTCCTGGAGCGGCCGATAGAGCAGCAACAGAGTCGAGATCGCAATCAGTGTGGCAGCGTCGTGCTGCTGAGCGAGGATGAAGCGCGAGTGGTAATGGCCGCGGTAAACAACAAGGCCAAGCAGCAGGCAGAGCAGCCAGAACCATGTAAGCGAACGCAACCAGTCAAAACGCTCCGGAGCGAAGTGAAACAGCATGGCGAGGAGAACACCATCACCGATGCTGTCAAGCCGCGCATGTGTGGGAAGAAAAACGAGGTGGCCATGCGTGACCAGCCAATAACGAAACGGGATCTCGAGCGCGCAGACGGCGAAGAGGAACCAGAAGAGCCCACGCACAGTGGCCTTGTGGCGTGCGGCGATAACCATGCAGAGCGTGAGAAGCAGATAGCAGTGCTCCTCAATCGCGAGACTCCACGTGTGCGCCACACCACCGACGTAGTTCTGGATGTTCAGAAAATTGCCCCAGAGAAACGACCACGTACGGTGACCGCTGAGCAGCATGACGAGCAGATAGAGGTAGTACTGCGGCCAGATCTTGAAGCCGCGGCGGATGAGGAATCGCTTGCCATCAATGCCGCGCCGAACCTTCCACTCCTTCATAAGCAGGCCGCCGACAAGGAACCCGCTGAGGACGAAGAAGATGTCGACGCCAACGACGCCGATGTGGTCCTGGTAGCCCAGCCATAGAAACATCGGACGGAACGGCGAGCCCGCGGTGTGAAAGTCCATCACCATCAAAATGGCGATTCCGCGAATGAAATCGAGCTCGATCTCGCGATGGAGTGTCTTGGTGCCGAGATGTCTAGGAGGGACAGTATTGCGCATGCTCACCCATGCATCCAGAGGGCTCGGTCGAGCGCCGATCCAGCTGCTCCGTGTAATGTCCCCTCCGGGGTGAGTGACGCCGTGAAAGCCTCTACCATCGTGCTTTCAGAGTATCAAGCAGGCTTGCGGCGACCAACCCTTCCACCGCGCCGTTGAGACAGCACGAAGGCGCGCCGTATTGGCGCGCCTTCGGTGATGCGGATGATCTGCAGTTTATGGCTGCGCGTTCGGGTCGCTACCGTCGTTGACGGCGCTGTGCTCGTCCAGCTGCTTCTGCAGCTCCTCGCGGCGGCGCTGGCGGGCCTCGGCGCGCTTTTCGGCCTTGGCGTTCAGCTCGCTCTCGGCGCCGAGCAACTCGATGAACGCCGTCTCGGCGGCGTCACCCTTACGCGGTCCGGTGCGCACGATGCGGCTGTAGCCGCCGTTGCGCTCGGCGTAACGCGGAGCAACGGTGGCGAAGAGGCGATCGACGGAGTCCGGCGTCATCAGGTACGCCAGCGCCTGCCGGCGAGCGTGAACGCTGCCGTTCTTGCCCAGGGTGATCATGCGCTCAACCAGAGGACGCGCGGCCTTGGCCTTGGTCACGGTCGTGTGAACACGGTCGTTGATGATGATGGAGGTGACGAGATTGCGAAGCAGGGCGCGGCGATGGCTGGTATTGCGACCCAGCTTGAATCCGCCTTTACGGTGGCGCATGATTTTTCTCCTTCGATCCGGCTCAGGCCGTGGATCGGACTACCAAAGTTATGGCAGCGCAGCAGAAAGGCTGTCTCTGCTGCGCTGCTGTAAAGCAGTTAGAACGTTTCCGTTTCGTTGACCGGCTCGAAGTCCTCGTCCTCGTCTTCCTCGTCGTCGAACGCGCCGTAGCTGGCGGCGAGCGTTGCGGCGGGGAGTACGGAGGTCGGGCCCGGAACCGGGTTGCCGTTCTCGTCGATCTTCATGCCGAGCGAGAGTCCCATCTGAGCAAGGATTTCCTTGATCTCGTTCAGGCTCTTACGGCCGAAGTTCTTGGTCTTCAGCATCTCGGCTTCGGTCTTCTGGATCAGCTCGCCGATGGTCGCGATATTGGCGTTCTTGAGGCAGTTGTAGCTGCGCACCGAGAGCTCGAGCTCCTCAACAGAACGGTTCAGGTTCTCGTTGCGAATCGCAGGGCCGTCGTGGTCGACAAGACCACCCGCCTCCATCTCCTCCTCAAAGTTGATGAAGATGTTCATGTGGTCTTTGAGCAGCTTGGCCGAGAGACCAAGCGCATCAGCCGGGAGTACCGTGCCGTTCGTCCAGATCTCCAGCGTGAGCTTGTCGTAGTCGGTGATCTGGCCAAGACGCGCTGCCTCGACGAGGTAGTTCACCTTGCGGACAGGCGAGTGAACGCTGTCGACCGGGATGAACCCGATGCCAAGGTCGGAGTCGAAGTTCTTGTCGGCCGACACATAACCGCGGCCGCGCTTCAGGCGCATCTCCATGTCGATGCGCCCGCCTTCGCTGATCGTGCAGATGTAAACGTCCGGATCAAGAATCTCGACGTCCGAGTCAGCCTCGATCATGCCGGAGGTGATGACACCGGCCTGGTCGGCGTGCAGGTAGAGCGCCTTGGGGCCGTCTCCGTTCAGCTTGAACGGAATCTGCTTCAGGTTGAGGATGATGTCGGTCGCATCCTCGACGACGCCGGTGATCGACTGGAACTCGTGCAGCACGCCCTCGATCTTGACCGCAGTGACGGCAGCGCCCTCGATGGACGAGAGCAGCGTACGGCGCAGCGCGTTGCCGATCGTTGTGCCGAATCCGCGCTCAAACGGCTGCGCGGAAAACTTGCCGTAGTTGTTGGTCAAAGATTCGCTGTCGACGGCGAGACGCTTGGGCTTCTGGAAACCTCTCCAAAGCATGGTGAGTCCTTTCTTCCCTGCCAGCGCGAAGCATTCTGCGACGGTTCAGGGGTGGTACGGGTGAGACGAGGGTTCAGGGTCCAGGGCGTAGGGTCCAGCGAGCATGACGCCTTCTGGACCCTTGGCCCTGAACCCTGGGCCCTGTTACTTGCTATACAGCTCGACGATGAGCTGCTCGTTGATCGGCAGATTGATGTCTTCGCGCTTGGGCAGAGCGATGATCTTGCCGGAGAGATTCTCAGGCTGAGCATCGATCCAGTTGACGCGGTGCTGACCGGAGGCGAAGTCTCGCGAGCTTGCAAGCAGCACAAGCTCCTTCGAGCCCTGGCGAATCGCGACCTCATCGCCGACCTTGCACTGGAAGCTCGGGATATTGACCTTGCGGCCGTTCACCTGCACGTGGCCGTGGCGCACGAGCTGGCGGGCCTGGCGGCGCGAAATCGCAAAGCCGAGGCGGTAGGAGACGTTGTCGAGACGGGTCTCGAGTTGCTGCAGCAGGAGCTCGCCGGTCACGCCGGTCTTGTTCGAGGCCTTCTCGTAGTACGCGCGGAACTGCGTCTCGAGCGTGAAGTACATGCGCTTGGTCTTCTGCTTCTCGCGCAGCTGCAGGCCATAGCCCACAAGCTTCTTCACCTTCTTCGACTGGCCGTGCTGGCCCGGGGGGAAGTTGCGCTTTTCGACGGGGCACTTGTCGGTGAAGCACTTCGCGCCCTTGAGGAACAGCTTTTGACCGTCGCGGCGACACATGCGGCAGACGGGTCCGGTATAACGTGCCATTTTCTTTCTTTCTCCTGACTTCGGTTGTCGATCGCTTTACAGGCTGGCTGGCCCTTCGTCACGATCCGGTCTTACTGAATTCGGCTGGCCGCTGTTCCTCCAACCGTAGTAATCATCAAGGTCAAACAAGACCAAAAACGCTACAGCGATAGTCCAGATCACCAGGCGACTCCAGTCCATCTGCCAATGTTTATGCCGGAGCAGGCTCCAACAAAACTCGCAAACGACTGGAAACGCCAGAAACACGAGGCCTCCCACCACTAGCGGCTTTCGATTGCCTTTGCGTAGTGGTGGGAGCCTCATAACGCTTACACTCTGCGGCGCTTCGGCGGACGGCAGCCGTTGTGCGGCATCGGCGTGACGTCGCGGATCGAGCGGACCTCGATGCCCGCGGCGGCGAGGGCGCGGATGGCGCTCTCACGGCCGGAGCCGGGGCCGGCGACGCGGACATCGACCGAGCGCAGACCGTGGTCGCGCGCAGCGTTGGCTGCGTTGATCGCCGCCTGCTGCGCGGCAAACGGGGTGCCCTTGCGGGAGCCGCGGAAGCCGAGCGAGCCGGAGCTCTTCCAGCTGATGGTGTTGCCCTGCTGGTCGGTGATGGTGACGATCGTGTTGTTGAAGCTCGCCTGGATGTAGACAAGACCAAATGGAACGTTCTTCCGCTCGCGCTTCTTGAACTTCTTGTTCTTGCCAACCTTCGCGCCGGTACCCTTGTTTTGTGATTTGGCCATGGGTTACTTCGTCGCTTTCTTCTTGCCGGCAACGGTGCCCTTGCGGGGTCCCTTGCGCGTGCGAGCGTTGGTGTGGGTGCGCTGTCCGCGGACCGGAAGGCTCCGCCGGTGGCGCAGGCCACGGTAGGACTGGATCTCGATCAGGCGCTTGATGTTCAGGCCGATCTCCTTGCGGAGATCGCCCTCGATCTGGCCTTCCTGCTCGATGACGGTGCGAATCTTGTTGAGCTGGTCTTCGTCCAGTGTGGTCATCTTGGCGTGGGGATCAACGCCGGCCTTGTCGAGAATCTTCAGGGCGCGGGGCTGGCCGATGCCATAGATGTACGTGAGCGCGATGCGTGCCTGCTTGTTCGGTGGCAGGTCGACGCCGGCGATACGGGCCATGGTGTGCCTTTCGGTAAGGGCTCCTGGAATCTTGTCGGGGAGCGGAGGTTATAGTTGTGCGGCTGACAGGCGCCCAACCTTCTGGGCTTCTGCCTCCTCCGGGTTCACCGCACGCCTTGACTTCGGCGAACTCGCCCGGTGGGGCCGCGTGGTCGGGTAGAAATCTAGCCCTGGCGCTGCTTGTGTTTCGCGTTCTCGCAGATGACGCGAACGACACCGCGACGGTGAATCACCTTGCACTTATCGCAAATCGGCTTTACTGATGCACGGACCTTCATGGAATCCTCGGCTTCTAGCTCATAGCTTCTAGCCTCTAGCTAAACGCGGGAGCTCTGGGTTGTTATGTCTCTGCCTCTGGCTAGCCAGAAGCTGTACCGCTACTTGTAGCGATACACGATGCGGCCGCGGCTCAGGTCATACGGGCTGAGCTCGATGGCCACGCGGTCGCCGGGAAGGATACGGATGAAGTTCTTGCGCATGCGGCCTGAAACGTGCGCGAGAACCTGGTGCTTGTTCTCGAGCTCGACCTTGAACAGCGCGTTGGGCAGGGTCTCAACGACCGTTGCCATTACCTCAATCGCAT
>DASYBN010000254.1:0-6734 GCA_036500785.1 Acidobacteriaceae bacterium | reverse complement strand
CGCCGCGGAGGCCGAGAACTACGCGGCGAAGCAGCTGGGCAACGGAGCGGTTTCAGGCGACGCACTTGAGGATCGTTTCGAGAAGCTGGAGCGCGATGAGAAGATCGAGCGGCTGCTGGGAGAGCTAAAGCAGAAACAGCGGATGCTGGAGGCGGGCTAGCGCTTCTCGGCAGCTTTCTCGTTGGTTTGCACCGTGCATCCTGAAAGTTTGAACACAAAAAGCCCGACGTTCTTCAGCTCATATTGGAGTGTCTCCGGGAGTCGAAAATTAGAGACCGGTGCGTAACCGATCTTCATCGTGAGCTCAGCGGGAGGCGCTGATGGCGGCTGTCGGTAAACTGTGCGGATTACTGAGACGATCCGGCCGTCCGGGGTGTCTTCATAACTGGGGTATGCCGTCGCGTCCAAAGTAGGCATCACGACGTGCGCATCCGTCAGGAGGAAGTTCTTATCGAAGCTCTCGTTGAGTTCGGCAGTGGCGGTTTTTTCGTATAGATGCAAGCCTCCATCGGCCTCCGTCACAACCGTGGAGCTGTCCGGGGCTGGCACCATGGTGCCGTTCATATAGCCATTCCATGACTGGAAGAACCCGTTAAACATCTGTTTAATACCGCCACTCATTTGCGTAGCAGCTTGTTCTTTGCCTTCGGGTGGAGTTGCGGTGTTGGCCCACTCGAGCCCGCCCCCAGTCCTTAGGTCATCAGTCGCGGAGAGATGGACTGTCTGAAGATACTTGAGAAGCGGATTGTCATCGTTAATTTCGGTCCCGCCAACACGTGTCAGCAAATCCTTCCAGTCAACGATCACATCGCAATGAAAGCTTTTCAAGCCCTGAGCGGTCGGCGTGTAGTAGAGCGCACGAGCGGCGAGCAACTTCTCGTTCGGCTTTTGAGCCGATATTGCGAGCGACACGACTTCGGTCGCCAGAATGATGGCACCTACCCATCTGAGTTTGGGAATCATGTGCGAATCATATCCGAGATCGATTCTGTCTTAGCCACCCTAAATCCGCGGAAACAGGGCTGATTCACTTCCCCGTATAGATGACGTGCCAGACGGAGCGCGAGCCGTCGTCGGTGACGAAGAGCGAGCCATCGGGGGCGACAGCGACGCCGACGGGGCGCCCCCAGACTTGGCCGTCTTTGGTGACGAAGCCATCGAGGAAGTCGTCGTACTCGCCGATGGAGTGGCCGTTCTTCATGGGGATGAAGATGACATTGTAGCCCGCGCGGTTCTTACGATTCCACGATCCATGCTCGGCTGCAAAGGCACCTCCGTGGTACTCGGCGGGGAACGAGTCGTTCATATCGAGCCACTTGGGGTAAAACGTCATTTCGAGGGAGGCCATGTGCGGCTGCACGAGGACGTCAGGCGTGCGGACCCTGGAAGCGATGTTTTCGCGCTTGCAACTGGCGGCTCTTGACGGATCGAGCGGGTTCGATAGCTGCGGGTTGGGGCCGGTGCCGTTGGCGCAGGGATCCTGCAGACGCGGGTCGCGATGTCCACCCATGTAGTACCACGGCCACCCGAAGAAGCTGTTCTCCGGCACGCTGGTCACATAGTCCGGCACGAGGTGATTGCCTAGGTTGTCGCGCTCATTCACGGAGCACCAGAGCTGGTGCGTCTCGGGATTAATTGCTTCACCGACGCAGTTGCGGATGCCATGCGCGTACACTTCTTCGAACTTCCCGTCGGGCGTGTATTCGAGCACGTCGGCGCGATGGAACTCGCGCGGATGCGTGTCGGCGTCATCGACGTTCGACCCCGATCCAACAGACACGAGCATGTGCTTGCCATCCGGGGTGAAGACGACGTCGCGCGTCCAGTGGCCGCCGCCGCGAAGCTGTGCGTAGCCAGGAATATCAGGCACGATGGTTTGCGGTCCGCCGGTCGCGTGCAGATCGCCGCTGTGATACGGGAAGCGCTGGATGGTCGTCGCGTCGCCTACGTAAACCCACTGCGGGTTCGCGCCGAGCGGGTAAAAAGCAATGCCGAACGGATGATCGAGTCCGGTGGCGAACCTCTCGATCTTCTGTGCTTTGCCATCACGACTAACGCCGCGCAGCACGAAGAGGATTCCCGCCTGCGAGTCGGCGAGGAACAGATCACCGTTCGGCGCAAAGCGAATGAGCCGCGGCTGCACGAACGTGCCTTCCGTGGCCTGATTGGTCTCACGCTTGCTGTCGGCGCGCTGCATGGGCGTGGAGTCGCCGCCGGCGTAGAGCGTCACCTTGAAGCCCTCAGGCGCGGTCGGCCACGCTCCATCAGGGCGAGGAACAACGGTAGGACCGTTGTCGACCGCTTCCGCCGGGTTTGGCGCGGGCAGGTCGGCCAGCGTGATCTTGTGGCGAACGCCCGGCTGCTGCTGCGCGTAGTCGGTGAAGGCGGACTGGCCTGTCAGCAGTGGCTGCTGCGCAGCCGCGCTCAGCACAACGCCACAAAACAACGACACGGAGACCAGAGCATTCAGCTGGCTCAGCTTAGGCATCCACAACCTCGCAACGAAATTTTTCCCGGAGAGCAGAGTCGCTCAGACTCGGAAAATGAACGCCCCGTTATTGCGGCGTTTTGGAATTGGATGAGGCCGCGGGCCCAACAGCTGCAGAAGCTGGATTGTGCGTCGACAACATGCTCTTGAGCTGATCGAGCGTTGCCGAGGCATGCAGGATCGCGCGGTCGTCCTTGTGCTGCAGCGTGGCCGAGTCGAGCACCTGACGGAGCGCGGTGTCCGCTGGACCGCGCGGCGGCTCGGCGCTGGCGATTCCGCGAACAATGCTGAGCAGCGCGTTGAGCGCGTCCACCGTCCGCTCGGCGTCGAGCGGGTCGCCGGTGAACTCCTCGATACGCAGTTCGGCCGAGCCACCGTGCAGCGGCACTGCAGTTGACCATCGCACACTGGCGACCAAATCGCTCTCCGAAGAGACCGGAAGCTGCAGCCCCAGAAACGAGATACGACCGTTCTGCGCGAAGGGAAGGCCGATGTGACCGATCCCCCACGCCTCGGAAAGGATCGGCACATCGTGAAAGCGAGCAGCCAGCAGCGATGAGCCCGGCGAGCTGACCGCCGAGGCGCGCGAGCGGTCGAGGATCGAGTGAATTTGTTCGGGCGTCGGCATGTTCGATGCCGCCACCATGTCATAGCCAAGCTGCGCCACCCGAAGCTGACGGCCGTCAATTGGAATGCTGTAAACGGTTCGGCCGGCATAGGTCTCTTGCGAGTTCGCGATTCCCGACAGATACTGCGCCAGCCGATGTCCATCGAAGCGTGCGACGAAGACCTCGGAGTAAGCGACCGGACCGTTCGGGCCGTGCGGGCTCGGCATCCGGTGCAGCGCGAAGGCCACCGCTTCGAGGTCGCGCTCCGGCACGATGCCGGTCTCGTCGATGAATCGCTGCAGGTCGGCGCTGCGCGGCACCTGGGTTTGATCGAAGTGCGTGGCCGCACGCAGCGGCTTCAGGTTCAGGTAGACAATCGCGTCGCTTTCCGGCAGAAGGCGTGCGGCCTCGGGCGGCGCCTTGGCGCGGAGGAAGAGTGCGACGGCGAGCGCTCCCAGCACGGCGAGCGCGATGACGAGAGAGATCCAGGTGCGTCGTCGCATCAGCTATTCACAAACCAGAGCCAGAAGATTCACCTCAACAGATTAAGCTACTCCCGGATAGAGAAGGTAAAGATCTTGCCCGCGTTTGCAATACCCGGGACATTCGAAGAACCCGGTGGAAGAACGCCATACTCGCCCTTCTGGATATCGACGGGAACAGTAAAGACGTACATCTGTGGCGCGACTTTGTGCGGGTGGAACTCGATCTCATCGCGGTCGGAGCCGGTCTCATTGTGGAAGACGCCGCCGGTTTTCACCCGAAACTCCCGGCCGTTCGGGTGCTCACGGAACCGCATGAAGTCGTACTCCTCAGCCTGTGTACCGGCGGGAGCGTAGATGAGGATGTTCACGCCGGTCGGCAGGGCGAGCGGCGACTTGGATCCATCGATATGCCCGTTCAGATCCTGCTTGACTATGTTGTAAGTTGCGGTGCTTTTCAGCCACCCGCCCGACTTGAACTGCACGCGCTCGGTCTTCAGCGGGATCCACTCGCCGGTTTTTGTGTCCTGATAATAGACGCCGATCTCGTCCACTCCAGCGGAGAGTGGCGCCGGATTGATCTTTTCGCCTGCGTGAAAGATCAGACCCGCGCTGCGTGCCTGCAGGGCAGCGATGACCGGCTGGGAGACCCCGGCCTTCTTAAGCCCGATGAGATCGTCAGGAGCGGTGTCATAACGCCCGGGCTGCGTCTGGATGGTCTGGATGATGACGGCGTCGTCCAGGCCAGCCTTGCTCATCTTGATGATGGTGTTGTTATCAATGAAATGAGGTTTGGAGATGTCGCCGGAGGGCTGGATAGGCCCGTCCTCGGCAGAGGTGTTCTGGGCAAGCACACCGTGCACAGCTAGAAATAGGAAGAATCCCGCTAAAATCGCAAGCGCAGGGCGCACGCGAGAGCGCCGGAACGACGAAACGAACATCGTCATGCGAAACATGCTACCACTCCCCTGGAAACCAGAGGGCGTTTGCGCCGGCAGCTTCCAGGCGGCGCGGACATGTGGTAAACCGTCGAGGTAGACGCCTCGCGGAATTAGGCCCTGGCTGTACGCGATCCTCATAGACGGGAGACCTGCCATGGTTTCCGAACTTCTGGTTTCAGCCTTTCTGCTGGCGGGGACGCCGTTACCTCAGACGCAGAAGAGCCAAACTCCGGTTACGCCTGAACAAGGTGCAGTGATTGCGAACGCACCGCCCATAAAGATGGGCCTGTGGGAGGCCGACATTTCCACCGCGCGCGGCACAGCTCTCAAGACACGTTCCTGCCTCACTCCGCAGAGCTACCGTGAAGAGCTCGCCCATATGCCTCCGGGCTGCTCGCTCAGCAACGTGCAAACGAGCAGTTCAGGGATGAGCGGAGACGTGAGTTGCACTATGCAGGATGGTCTTACCAGCTCCGGGCATATCGCCGCGCAGTTTCCCGACATGGGTACTGTCCACGTGACGATCAACATCACGATGACCATGCAGGGTCACACGATGCCCATCGCGATCACCTCAGACTCACATTTCGTCAGCGCCGATTGCGGTGACATCCAGCCAGGCCGGTCGAAGGTGATCCAGCACTAGTCCGAAGCGTTTTCCGCAGCCGGACGGCTATGGTAAAGTCATACACAGCGCTGCGCATTCTGGCAGCGCGCTGTGCTGTTTGTGCCCATTCGATTGTCAGGGTGGGTTTCGGAATCAGGCTGGCGTAGCTCAGCTGGTAGAGCTCCTGATTTGTAATCAGGCGGTCGGGGGTTCGAATCCCTTCGCCAGCTCCAGTCCTCCGGTGCGACGCTCGCGTCGTGAAGCAGTGCAGAGACGAGTTTGGTTGTACTGCTTCGATGGCTTCCTTCTCTCGAGCGTCCGCCAGCCCACAACCTCCGGAGTTTTGCCGCGCGAGTTCATTGGCGCGGGCTTCCGGCGCGCCGGGCAAGGATGTTCGGTCGAAGAGCCGGCGAGGCAGAGCAGGGCACAGGTGGCCGAGTGGTTAATGGCAGCAGACTGTAAATCTGCCCGTCTATGACGTACGGAGGTTCGAATCCTCCCCTGTGCACCACGTTTTCGACGGAGGGCCGAGATGCAGAATGGTCCTTCGATGGCGCCAGCCGGTACGGGACGAATGATCGTCGCGCTAGTGGTGCTGGTCGTTCTGGCGTTGCTGGTTTGGCGCACGATCGACCCGGGCAAGGTGCAGCAGTTGGCCTTCTTGCTGCTGGCGTTTTTTGCAGTACGTGTGCTGATCGGTTGGCAGCGCGCGCGTAAGATGTGAGATGTAGCGGTAGCCTTGGGCTTTAGCCCAAAATGAATCGCGAAAGCGATTCAAGGGTAGAGCAGGAAGGCTGATGTAGCCGTAGCTTTGGGCTTTAGACCAAAGTGAATCGCGAAAGCGATTCAAGGGTAGAGCAGGAAGGCTGATGTAGCTCAGTGGTAGAGCACTCCCTTGGTAAGGGAGAGGTCATGGGTTCAAGCCCCATCATCAGCTCCAGAATTTGAGGGTGGGCGGGAGTAACTCAGTGGTAGAGTCACAGCCTTCCAAGCTGTTGGTCGCGGGTTCGATTCCCGTCTCCCGCTCCAGAATTTAGTCACCTTTCGGAGACGCATGTCGCAACCGCAAACAGATTTTAGCCAGGTGGACCGCTCCAACGCGCTGTATGAGCGTCCCCCCGTATCCGTCGCCGACGAGCCAACCTTCCGCACTGTGAAGTCGGCGATCGAGAGCTCCTTTGCCGCGCACAATGTGGAGAAGTTCCTGCGTTCGCTCGAGCGTGCCGGTCTGCGCATCCGCCACTTTGAGGCGGTGCTGTCCTCCGGCAAGCTGGGCGTCAGCACAGCCGTCGAATACAAGAAGCTTACCGATGGCGACCAGGGCCAGATTCGCGAGTTCTATCTCGCCTCGCTCGAGCAGGTTGAGCCCGCGCTGCGCGAGCGCTACTACAAGCTCTACGCCTACTACTGAGGCGCGCGAGATCCCAAACAAATTCGGTTGAATCGCCGGAGTCCCGGCTAGATACAGGAGAGAGCAGTCATGGCGAAGGAAAAATTTGATCGCAGCAAGCCGCACGTGAACGTTGGAACGATTGGTCATATTGATCACGGCAAGACGACGTTGACGGCGGCGATCACCAAGGTTCTGTCGAAGCACAACCCGAAGAA
>DASYBN010000253.1:0-12924 GCA_036500785.1 Acidobacteriaceae bacterium | reverse complement strand
TTCATGGCGGGTGCGGCGGCGAAAAAGTTTCCCAAGGATCGCGCGGGCGAGCTGTTCGACCTGATGGAGAAGTTCGCTGGGTACGGCTTCAACAAGTCGCACTCGGCGGCGTACTCGCTGCTGGCGTATCACACGGCGTGGCTGAAGACGCACTATCCGGTGGAGTTTATGGCGGCGCTGCTGACGAGCGAAACGTCGAAGCCGGAGAACGTGGTGAAGTACATCGGCGAGTGCCGGGAGATCAACATTACGGTGCTGCCGCCGGATGTGCAGATTTCGGCGGCTGACTTTACGCCGGCAGGAGAAGCGATCCGGTTTGGGCTGGCGGCGATCAAGAACGTCGGACACAACGCGATTGAGTCGATTGTGCAGGCGAGGGAAGCGCTGAAGGCGGAAGGGAAGCCCGGCTTCGCGACTCTGTGGGAGTTCTGCGAGAAGGTCGACCTGCGGCTGATGAACAAGCGCGTGCTCGAGAGCCTGTGCAAGGCCGGTGCACTGGATTCGTTTGGCAAGCGGTCGCAGGTGATGGCCGCGCTGGACAAGGCGATGGAGCGCGCACAGAAGTCGCAGCGCGATGCGGCGGCGGGACAGCATGGGCTGTTCGGGATGTTTAACGACGAGCCGGCTGCAGGAGTGTCCGCGAAGGAAGACGCGCTGCCGGCGGCGCCGGAGTGGGATGAGCACACGCGGCTCGCGAATGAGAAAGAGGTGCTCGGGTTCTTTGTTTCAGGGCATCCGATGGACCGGTATCGCGAGAAGCTGCGGAATCTGAAGGTGGTCGATACGGCGACTGCGTGCGAGATGAAGCCGGAGCCCGCGGTGTTTGTGCGCGGCAAGATGGAGCCGCAGAACGAGATTCAGATTGCGGGCGTGATTACCGGGCTGAAGGTGGCGAAGTCGAAGCGCTCGGGCGAGATGTATGCGCAGGCTTCGCTGGAAGACACGATGGGGAAGATTGAGCTGATTGCATTTCCGCAGAACTACGAGAAGCTGGCGGAGAAGCTGAAGATTGATGTGCCGGTGCTGGTGCGCGGATCGCTACGGGGTGAGGAAGACTCGGCGCCTAAGCTTTCTATTTCTCAAATAACGGCGCTCGAGGATGTGAAGATCAAGCTGCCGGATGCGCTGCGGATTCGCGTTCCGCTGCACAGTCCGGATGAGGCGCTGTTGGGCAAGCTGGAGACGATCTTCCGCGAGGCTCCGGGCAACGGGAAGCTGCTGTTGAATCTTGAGGAGCCGGGATCGTTTTGCGCTGTGCTGGAGCCGCAGGGATTTTCGGTGGCGGCGGATGTGCAGTTCATTGAGCGCGTGGAGGCGCTGGTGGGTCGCGGCGCCGTGCAGGTTATCTAGTACGCTGGGAGCCCATGTTCGTGCGCCCGTTCCTTCTGCTGCTCTCCATCTCCGCTGTCTGCTCGGCACAGAACCCCGTCAAGGCGTTCCCGCAGAACTACAAGCTCGTGCTTGAGGGGCCGGAGTTCGCCGTGCTGCGCGTTCACTACGGTCCGCACGAGAAGGTCGGCATACACGACCATTCGGCATTCTCAACCATCTACGTCTACCTCAACGACTCCGGTCCGGTTCGCTTCCAGCACCGGGAAGAAGCGAAGCCCTTCGATCTCGTGCGGCCGCCTACGCACGCCGGAGCCTTCCGCATCTCGCCCGGACGCATCGAGCGCCATTCGGTCGAGAACCTGAGCGATCTCCCATCGGACTATCTGCGTATCGAGCTCAAGAAGCTTCCCGTAGGCAGCATCGCGCGTGAGTTCCGCGGCCCGGCGCCGAAGCCTCCGCTCGTTCCGGGCACGAGCGTCGCCTATGCCAGCCCGCAGCTTCGGATCGAGCGCATCATCTGCCCCTCCACAGGCGACTGCCCGCTGCCCTCCCCGATGCGCGACGTGATCCTGATCCGCATTCCCAATCACGAGCTGAGCGCGCGAGAGTCGGAGCTGGCGTACCAGCGGGCCGATGAGGCGTTAGTTCAGCCGGCGCATAAGGGCTGGAACTTCGTTGGTGATAACTCGGGACCGTATCAGGTGTTGCGAGTCGTTATCCTGCGGCCATAGGGATCATGGCTGCGCAGCCGGAGTTGGAGCGGCACTCGGGCACGGCGGCACGGGCGTCGGACGTTCCTCGGCGTGCAGCATCTCGTGAACGACGCGCTTATTCAGACCGTAGTAGTCATGCGCCTTCGTCGGGCTTTCGATCAGGCCGAACCAGCTGAAGCTGTTCTTGACCGAGTGATTTTCGACGCTGATGCCGCAGATTTGCGGCACCTCCCACGTCAGCAGGTCGCTAGGATCGTTCCATGCGACGATCTGCGCGAGCGGCTCGTCTTGAGGACCTGTTGATCCGAACATCTCCTTGCGTGCATTCACCCACGCGGTCAGATGTTGCGACAGGTTGGAGCTCGTTGCGAGGTCGAGGTTCGCCATCTCGAGCAGGCGAAGCTGATTGGCGAGGAAGTAAACGCGCGAGGTGTGCTTCAGAACATAGCTGAAGTCGTATGGTGCCGCGGGCGAACTGGTCTGGGAACTGGTCAGCGGCGAGGTGTCCAGCGCGGCAAAGATGAGATAGCTGCCGAGGCTATGCGTCACGATGACGAACTCCTGCGGCTGTGATGGATCGAGCGTCGGGTCCGGCGGCAACGGCACTGCAAGCTGAATAAGCTGCTGCAGCCCGTCGAGCAGAAGCTGCCGCATCGGACCGAGAGACAGCACAGCATCCGTGAACCTCCAGTCCATGATCGAGTTCTTCACGGCGCGATTGATCGCCGCGCCCTGCTTTGGGATCGCGAGCAACTGCGCTGCCTCCGCCTGGCTGATGAATGGGTACGACGAGAAGTGCCCGGTCACGGGATCCTGGACCTTCGGCTGTGTGCAGTTCGTGAGGTTCGTCTTGTCGGCACCCAACAGTGTGGCGTCTGCGGCAACCATGTCACGGCACTTCACCGCGAAGACAAGAGGCCACCAGTTGATCTCGTCGACATAGACGGGCTGGCCTTCAGCCGGCGTCAACCTGTATCGACGAAAGAACGGAGCCGAAGCGTCCCACATCTCCGAGTGACCGGAGGCGTCAACCGGAAAGACGGGCTGACCGAGAAACGTCAGCGGCGGCGGTGTGGAGTTCGCGCGGAACTGCCCGGTATTCGCGAACACCGGCGCCTGGATCTCGTCTCCGTCGCGGTGCGCATGATCGCAGCGCAGTGTTTCGCACATGCCGCGCCGCAGATAGTACGAGTCGCGGTCGGTGGGGCCGTCATCGCCGATGCCATGCACATAAAGGATGTGCAGACGGCGCGCGTTGTGGCCCTTCAGGATGTCGGCCAGAGAGCTGCTCGGGCTCTGCGCGGGCGCAGGCGGTGCAGGGGATTGCTGCGCCGCGGCAGTTCTGAGCGCAAGTGCGACCAGCAGAGTCGCGCTCCAGCCCAGCACCTTTCGCAGTTGCGCGACCAAATTCAAACGCAGCGTCGGCGCTGCTTTCCTGAGACCCCGTTTGTGGCCGCACGCAATGATGTGTTCAATTTTGCCGTCCGCGCATGCGACGCGCAAGCAGTCGCGGCCGTCATCTAACTGAATGATGAACGTACAGCCAGTCACACGGACCCGGGAGCAGCAGCACGCCTACCTCCTCCTGCGTCTGCTTACGGGCCTCGACTTCTTCGGTCACGGCTTCGCGCGCATCTTCACAGGAACGCACCTCAGCGGATTTGCGCGCTGGATGGTGGGCGACATGGCGAAGGCGCCGCTGCCGGCCGGGCTTGTGCTCGCCGCGGGATACGTCATCCCGTGCGTCGAACTCGTCATCGGCGTTCTTCTGCTTCTCGGGGTCGCGACGCGATACGCTCTCGTCCTCGCGCTGCTGCTGATGATGGTGCTGATGTTCGGGGTGACGATGAAGCAGGACTGGAATGTGGCGGGACAGCAACTGCTGTACGGGCTTGTTTTATTTGTCCTGTTGTTTTTACGCGAACGTTGTAACCTTTGCTGGCGTGACATCTTCCGCGACTGAAGAGGTTTCAACAATTCATGGTTGGGGGCACGCATCCCTTGCATGCGACGAAAGGTGGTGGGCGACGCACGCTGAGCGTGGTCATACCGGTCTACAACGGTGAGATCTATCTGGAGCAGACGATTCGAAGTGTCCTGGAGCAGAGCTATCCGGCGCACGAAGTGATTGTGGTGGACGATGGATCGAGCGACAGAAGCCTGGAGATTGCACAGAGCTTTGGACCGCCGGTGATCTGCCTTCAACAGAAGAATCAGGGGCCGAGCGTGGCGAGGAACGTCGCGATCGAGCGCGCTACGGGTGAGTGGATTGCTCTTCTGGATGCCGACGATTACTGGCTGCCGGGCAAGCTCGAGCAGCAGATGGCGAAGCTGGATGAGGAGCCTGGGGCTGGATTTATCTATAGCGGCCGCACGATGCTTTCTGTGAAGGACGGGAGCACGTATGACATTCCAGGGCAGCCGCCGAAGTGGGTGAAGGATCGGCTTCGCTACGCGAACCCTCTGGTGCCGAGCGCCGTCATCGTCACGCGTTCGCTGTTGCTGGAGAATCCGTTCCGGGTGCCATTCCAATCGTCGGAGGATTGGTGGTTGTTTTATAGCTTGTCGAAGCAGACAGAGTTCGCATTTCTTCCGCAGCCAACGGTGGTCTATCGTGTACACCCTGCCAGCCTGACACACACCAACTGGCGCAACGTTCTCGAGAAGGCGAGTCGGGTGGCCGCCGCTATACAGGAGGATTTCACCGGTTTTCGCCGATGGAAGCTGCGGCACCAGGTGAACAGCCGGTTGTTTGCCAACGCCGCGATCGCGGCACGAGAGCAGGGCTCAGCGGAGTCGCTGCGATATATCATGAGGTCGCTGATGACGTGGCCTCCGCCAAGCCATCCGCTGAAGCGCCACAAGCTGTTTCTGTCGATCCTGCTGGGCAGGATGCGCAAACACCCTTGGCGCAAATGAACTTCGTCGCTCCGTTACAATAGAATCCCGATGGCAGAACTGGATGCACGCAAAACGGTGTCCACGACACCGGAGTCTACACCCGAGGCGTGGCAGAAGACCGAGCTAGCCCGCCACCCGCAGCGTCCGTACCCCATGGACTACATTCAGGCGATCTTCACGGATTTCAGCGAGATTCACGGCGACCGGCAGTTTGCCGACGACGCCGCGATGACGACCGGGATGGCGCGTTTTCATGGCGAGCCGGTGCTGGTGATCGGCAACCTGAAAGGACGCAGCCTGAAGGAACGCTTGGCGCGGAAGTTCGGCTCGCCCGATCCCGAGGGGTATCGCAAGGCGCTGCGAGCGATGAAGATCGCCGAGAAGTTTGGCCGGCCGGTGTTTACGTTTATCGATCTGGCCGGGGCGAACCCTGGCCTGGGCGCGGAAGAACGCGGCCAGGGCGAGGCCATCGCGCGCAATCTGATGGAGATGTCGCGGCTGCGCGTGCCGACGATTGCGACGATTACGGGTGAAGGCGGATCGGGCGGAGCGCTGGCACTGGCGGTCGCGGACCGCGTGCTGATGCTGGAGAACGCGATCTACTCGGTGATTTCGCCTGAGGGCTGCGCCTCGATCATGTGGAAGGACGCGGGCAAGAAGCAGCAGGCCGCGGCCGCTCTCCGGTACACGGCGGTGGACGTCAAAGAGCTAGGCTGCGTCGATGACGTGATCGTCGAGCCGGACGGTGGAACGCAGAATGACCCCGAGCGGGCTTCGCAGATGGTGGATGAACGCCTGCAGATGCATCTGCGCGAGCTTCGGTCGCTGCCGATCGAGCAGATGCTGGAGGCGCGATACAGCAAGTTCCGCAACATCGCGCAGTTTTATACGACGGCCTGAGCGCGCACACATACGCGGACCGCTGCTGATGCTCAGGGGCTGTGTAGAAGGAGTTTGAGCAGCGTTGTCCTCTCCGGTGATATCAACTCCGATGCGTCGCTCGCTGCATCTCGCGCTCTTTGTCACGGGGCTTCTGTGGCTGCTGGCGGCAAATGGGGTCGCGGTGCGCGCAGCCGAGGGCATCGCCGTGCGCTTCGTTTTGACCACCGGCGCGATGAATCTGCTGTCCAACCTCTTTCTGCTGTTTCTGCTGCTGCTCGGGTTTACGGCGCTGAACTGGATCGGGATGCGGCAGGGGAGTGTCCGGCTGGCGAATGCGCTGCCGCGACGCGCAACAGCGATGGAGGAGTGGACGCGCGGCGCGGTGATTGGATGGGCGGCGCTGCTCGTAGCCGTCGTTCCGATGGCGATCGCCGGTGCGCTGGACCCGCAGTTTCTATGGAGGGGATCAGCGTGGGCAGGGACGCTGATCGCGGTGGCTTCGCTCGCGTTTGGGACGCTCGCGAACGAGGTGGCCTTCCGCGGATTTCTGTTTCGCAGACTGATTGATGCGATCGGGCCAACAGCGGCGACGCTGGTGCTCGCGGGGCTGTATGCGCTGTTGGTGAGCCTGCAGCCGAATGCGACGGGGTTGAGCTTCCTCGTGCTGCTGCTCGGCGGCGTGCTGTTCTCGCTGGCGTATCTGCGCACGCACGCGCTGTGGCTGGGGTGGGGAATGCACTTTGCGTGGGCGGCGGCGACGGTGGTGGTCTTCGGGCTTCCGGTAGGTGGCGTCGCGAGCTACTCGACGATTGTGCAGACGGACACGAAGGGGCCGGCGTGGCTGACGGGCGGAGCCTATGGGCCGGAGGGCGCGCTGTTCACGGCGGTCGTCTTCTGCGCAGCCATGGCGGTGGTGTATCGCGTAACACGCGACTATGCCTGGAGCTACACGCATCCGGTGATCGTTCCCGGTGGCTATCCGATGGATGTTCCGCCGCCAGCCGCACATGCGGAGATGGAGCAGGCTGCCGCAGCAAAGGCGCCGGTTCTGGTGCAGATTGCGCCGGCGCCTGGGAACGACAGCGCCGCGGAGCGGCCGTCGCAGTCTGAGCCTCCGCGCCACGGCTCGTTGTAGTTTTCGGCTATCCAAAGGGACAGCTTGCGCGCCGTCGAATGTAGGCGCACAATCTTGGGTATTCGCAGGTGACTGCATGGGCCCATGCGCGCGCAGATCGCTGACTGTCTTCCGACTGACCGGGTGTGCTTTGTGCGGGCTGGCGCTATGCACTGCGCGCTGGGCACCGGCGCAGGTCTTTACGGTGGGGATGAAGACCGCGACCGCCGACGTCAACACTGAATTTCATCCGACACGCGTGGAGCTTCCGAAGGAGCCGCTGGATCTGCGCGGGCGCGAGGAGCTGATTCGCGATCTTGAGTCCGAGCAGGGCTTCGCGCACCGCGAGCTGCCGCTAGGCGCTGGCCTGCAGCTGATGGCCAACGGCACGATGACGCCGCGCGACCAGGAATATCGCCGCATGCTGTACGAAAAGGGCCAGTCGGCCGGGGCTGGAGACCGCGTTCAGATTACGGCGCTCGAATTTCACGGCAACCGCATTCTGATCGACCTCAACGGCGGACCGTACGCGAAGCATCGCTTCCTGAGCCACATCTCGATCAACGATATGGCGCTGGCACCGCAGGCCGCGACGGCTACGGGCTGCCGGGTGACGCTGATCTTCGAGGGCGGAATTCCCGAGGTCACCGCGGCGGAGGTGAAGGCGCTGCTCGATCCGGTGATCGACTTCCGGGCGAAGTCGAGCGCCGAGGCGTATGCGGACCTGCTTCCGCCGAAGGTGCGCGAGGCCGTCGAGGCGCACGAGATTCTGGTGGGGATGAGCCGGCGGATGGTTCTGGCGTCGATGGGTGAACCGAAGACCAAGGAGCGGGAGCACACCTCGAGCACGGATGACGACAGCCCGATCTACGAGGAGTGGATCTACGGCGACCCGCCGCGACCGACGCAGTTTGTCCGGTTCAAGAACGGACGTGTGGTGCGGCTGGAGATTGCGGCGATAGGGAAGCCGCTTGAGATCCATGACAAGAACGAGATCGGAGGAGAACCTGAACCGACGCTGCAGGCCCGGACGATCGTGAACGGCGACGTCCAGCCGACGGCGGAAGGTGACCGGAACGGAGCGGCGGCGCCGACACTGCGGCGGCCGGGTGAGGTGCTGGATGGCCCGGGCAATGTTCCAGGGATGGGCAAGGTGAAGATGCCGGCCGGCGAGCCGCCACAGGAGCAGCCAACGGCGCAGCAGACGCCTGGCCAGGCACCAGCGCAGCCGTCGCAACCTGCGCAACCTGCGCAACCTGCAACGACCGGCAGTTCAGCTCCGCCGAGTTCGCCTCAGCAACTGGCCAGCGGAAGCTCGCCGATATAGTGTGCGCCGAAGTTCGTGTATCCTAGAAGCGGAGCAGTACCCCGCGTCTGCCCTCCATCCTGTTCGGCACCTCTCAAAGCCAGTAACGAGACGTTGACAGCGAGACCTGGAGTGAGTGCGCTTGCGCGCGCGACGCGGTACCTGGGGTACGCCAGAATTTGAGTTCGCAGGAGATTTGCCATGGCGAAGATTGCCAAGACCGGTGACCGCAAGAAGGTCATGGATACACAGAAGAGCACCGACTGCCCGAAGTGCTCGAAGCCGACGCGCATCGTCAAGCGCGTGAAGGATCGCGAGCGCGGAGTTCCGGGCGGAGTTTACATCTCCTGCTCGGCCTGCGACTTCTACGAAAAGCTGTAAAACCGCCGAGAATTCTCGCTCGGATCTCAGTCAATTTGCACAGGAAGGGCAGCCGCTAAGGCCGCCCTTTTCTTGCGTTTGCATCTAATGGGGAAGGGGTGTCCCCAAAAGAGGCACCAACTTCCATCGCGAGCTACTTGACGAAGGTTGTCGGGTCTAGGCAGACTCCCTGACGGAAAGTAGGGAATCAAGAATTATGGCTACAAGCAGCACCGTTGTACCGCAGGAAAGCGCAGACTCCACACCTCACTACACCCGCCCAACGTACCTGATGTGTCCGCCGGAGTGGTATGGCGTCGATTACGTCCTTAACCCCTGGATGGCCGGCAATGTGAACCGGTCCTCGCGCGATCTCGCCTTCGCGCAGTGGAAGAGCCTCTACAACGTTCTGCACAGCATCGCCGATGTGCGGCTGCTGCACCCTGAGCCGGGGTGTCCGGACATGGTGTTTCTCGGCCACGGCGCGCTGATCCATCACGGCGTGGCGGCGCTCTCCAGCTTCAGTCCAACGCAACGCCGCGCGGAGACGGTGTTTCTGCGGCAGTGGCTCATCGGTCAAGGCTTCCTGCTGTGGGAGACGCCTCGTGAGACCGCCTACGAAGGCCAGGGCGACAGTGCGTTCGATGATGCGGGCAACGTTCTGTGGGCGGCGCACGGCGTCCGCACCTGCCGGGCGGCCCATGCCCACGTGGCCGATGCCTGGCACGTTCCGGTGCGGTCGCTGCATCTTGTCGACCCGCGCTTCTATCACCTGGATACGTGCTTCGCTCCGCTGCACGGCGGCTTCCTGCTGTATTACCCGGAGGCGTTCGACGCGGCCTCACGGGCGGAGATCGAGAAGGTGTATCCGGCCGAGCGCCGGGTCGCGATCTCCGAAGCGGACGCGACGCGGATGGTCTGCTGCGCGCTGAACATCGGGCGAACGATCTTCACGGGCGAGGTCAGCCGCGAGCTGGCGACCCGGCTCTTCGACCTGAACTTCGATGTGGTGCAGCTGGAGCTTAGCGAGTTCATCAAGGGCGGCGGCGGCGCGGGTGCGCTGGCGCTTCGGCTGAGCGACCTGCCGGTGACGCACGGGGTTATCCGGCCGACTCGGGCTGCCTAGGTTTCAAAGGTTTTTCCAAAGAGGGAAGCCCCGCTCATGACCTGAGCGGGGCCTATTTTTCCCTGTTTGTGGTTTTGTTCTGCTACTTCTCTATGCCTTACCTGACCGATGTCGGGGTTGCCGGCTTTTCCAGATCGGCGACGAGCTGGTCGGTGAGGTCGGGATCGGTTGCGGTGACCCGCTCGATCTTTACCTCGGCCAGGCCTGCGACGCCGAGCTTATGGGCAGCCGCATAGGAGAGATCCAGAATGCGACTGGTTGGGACCGGACCGCGGTCGTTGACGCGGACAAAGGCCGATCTGTGATTGCGAAGGTTCGTCACACGCAGCCACGTCCCCAGCGGGAGGGTGCGGTGGGCGCAGGTGAAGGCGTTCATGTCGAACTTCTCACCATCTGCCGTTGTGCGGCCCTGAAACTGGGAGCCGTACCACGAAGCTTTGCCGATTTGATACCAGTGATGCTGCTGTTTGACCGTGTTGGTCGGCACTGGCGCAATGTCTTTGGCGGGAGCGGCGATGATGCTTGCCGTCACGCCGAGGGTAGCGGCCAGGAGGCCGGCATGAAGAGGCCGACGCATCCACTTCGACCGAATCCCTCGCCCGGAACTTCTCGAGGTATCGTTCATACACATATTGTCTAGGTTTGATGCCACCTAAGTCAAACATCCTAAAGCTACTTTCCATTACTTTGGTGCCTTGCACGGGAGCCGGTTGTATGCTAGGAAAAACGGTCCGAAACAGCCACGTTTAGCCGTAAGTTTTAGAGGAGTTGAGTGCGTTCTTCCAGCCGGTCCAGGCAGTCCAGTGGCGCGAGTTCGGCGGCGGTTGCTCCCGTGGCGCTGACGATTGCGGGGTTCGATCCTTCGGGCGGCGCCGGCGTAAGTGCCGATCTGGCGGTGTTTGCCGCGCATGGAATCTACGGGACGGCGGCGATCACGGCGCTTACGGTGCAGTCGACGATCGGCGTCGCGGGCGTGCAGCCGGTGGATGCGGCCTGGCTGAAGCGGACGATCGAGCACGTTTCGGCCGACCTGCCAGCGGCCGGGGTGAAGATCGGGATGCTGGGATCCGAGGCCAATGTGCGCGCCGTGGCAGGGTTTTTGCGAACCGCGCCGTCGCCCGTGCCGGTGGTCTTCGATCCGGTGCTGCGGTCGAGCTCGGGACACGCGCTGCTCGAGCCAGCGGCGCTGCGCGGACTGCACGATCAGCTGCTGCCGTTTGTGGGCTGGACGACGCCGAACTGGGAGGAGCTAGCGGCGCTGACCGGGATGCGGGTGCGCAATCTGGAGCAGGCGACTGGCGCGGCGGAGGCGCTGGGGAAGCTGCACCCGTCGCTCCACGTTGTCGTGACAGGAGGCGACCAGAAGCAGCCGGTGGACCTGCTGCGTGCTCCGAACGGCGCGATCCAGACGTTTGCCGGAGAGCATGTGGAGACCACGTCGACGCACGGGACGGGCTGCGCGTTTTCGTCGGCGCTGCTTTCGCGGCTGATCCTGCACGACGCGCCGGCTGTCGCGGTGAAGCGCGCCAAGACCTACGTGACGGAGGCTCTGCGCCGGGCGCCGGGGGTGGGGCACGGGCGCGGTCCGCTCGATCTGCTGTGGCCGCTGAGCGGCGGCGATAGGAAGTAGCTGCTAGGCTGGGGGGATGGACTCGGCGCTGCAGCTGATTGTGAACGGGTGCGTCCGCAGGCTGGACGGACTCGAGGCTCCCGCGCCTCTGACGGCAGTGCTGGAGCGGCTGGAGCTGCGGCCGGACCGGATTGCGGTGGAGCTGAACGGGGAGATCGCACCGCGGACTCGCTGGGCTGAGCTGACGGTGGCAGACCGTGACCGGATCGAGATTGTGCACTTTGTGGGTGGCGGGGCCGGAAATTAAAGCGCTTGTATAAAGCCGAGACTTTGATTCTGAGCAGCTAAGCCGATGAGCCTGTGAGCATTCGGAGCAGCTGCTCCCAGCGGTCGCCGTACTCTCGCCAGCCGCCGATGGAGCGGACACGGCGCAGGGCAGCGTCGCGCATGGAACGTTGCAGGGCTGGGTCGTCCCCGAGGCGCTGGAGACGATCGGCCAGCGATTCAGGGTCGCGGATGGGGACGATGTAGCCCTCGACGCCGTCGGTGAAAAGATCTTCGCCGCCGGTGTTGGTGGAGCAGGCGACGGGGCAGCCGCACGCCATGGCCTGGGCCTGCACCAGCGCGAGGCCTTCTTCGATGGACGGAAGCGCCAGCACGTGGCTGCGGCTCATGAGCGCCGCGAGTTCGTGCTGAGGGAGCGAGCCGAGAAGCTCGACGTTGTCCATCGGGAGCCGCGGCAGGATGCGGCGGATGTCCTCCTGCAGCGCGCCGACGATGCGGAGGCGCTTGCGCGGATGGCGCAGGCGGGCGAAGGCGTCCAGCAGGTAGGGAACGCCCTTGCGCAGGCCGACGGAGCCGGCGAAAAGCACGTCGAAGGTAGCGTTCGGACCGCTGCTGGGTTCGGCGGTGGGATGAAAGCTCTCGAGCCGCACGCCGTAGGGGATGACGTGGACCTTTTCGGGCGCCACGCCCATCTCGGCGAACGAGCGGGCGGCCATGGTCGACGGGACGGTGATGGCGTCGCAGGCAGCGTAGATGGCCTCTTCGCGGCGCGTGTCGCGCGGGTCTGAGGGTGGCGTGTCGACGCCCCAGCGACGGAACTCATCGGCCAGGAGTCGCTCCTGAAAGCGTTGATGGGTAGATCCGCGGTCGCAGATGAAGACGCCGCCGGCGCGCTGGATGAGGGCGCCGGCGCGGAGGCTCGACCCGGAGATGCCGATCAGGGCGTCGATCTTTCCGTGGCTGCCCGTGCTGACTCGGAGGTCGCGGACGAGGCGGCGTTCGGTCCAGCGGTCGAAGGCGACGGCGTTGGCATAGCCGAGCGGGTCGCGCAGCCAGGTGAGGTCGACGGGCGCGCGCGAGGCAAGGTACTCGGGAACGTGCAGCCACGGGAAGGTCTCGACCTTGTCGTGCGGGAGACCTTCGCGCTGAAGGCGTCGCCAGGGCCAGGTGGAGTAGACGCGGCGGAGGTGGCCGCGGCGCTCGAATTCGCGCGCAAGCTCAAAGTGATGGAAGACGCCGAAGACGGTCTGGACGATCTGCATTGATTGGGGCGGAGCCGCTCAGGAGAGCATAGCAAGGACAGACTGGCCAGCAGGCGAAGGCGGCGCAAGAGGC
>DASYBN010000252.1:0-2804 GCA_036500785.1 Acidobacteriaceae bacterium | reverse complement strand
ACGCTCGCGATCGTTCTGCCCAATCTGATCTGGCAGTATCGTCACGATTTCATCTCGTACCATTTTCTGAAATACATTCACGCCCGCGATCTCCGCATAGGACGCGGGAGCGCACGCGAGTTCTGGCTCTTTCAGGCCATCACTTGCGCGAATATCTGCGCGCTCCCGTTCACCATTGCCGGTGTTATCTCCGCATGGCGTAGCAAACGCTATCGCGCCATCGTGATCGCCTTTGTGATTACAGTGCTGCTATTCGCGTTCACAAAGGGCCGCGGTTACTATACTTCCGCGGTTTACCCGCCGATCGTCGCGTTCGGCGCCGTTGCGGTTACTGCCTGGGCAGCGAAGCTGCGTCCGTGGCTTCGTCGCGCACTCGTCATCACATGGATGACCGGGATCATCACTGCAGGCCTGATCGCTTCCGCTGAGTTGGTTCCAATTGCTACCGGCGGTCCTTTGAAGGCTTTTGCGCTTGCTCACAGCGGAGACCTCCGCGAGGAGCAAGGCTGGGATACCTTCGTTCAAACCATCGCACATGTTCGCGACACACTTACGCCAGCGCAGCGCGCCAGCCTTGGCGTCGTTACGGCCAACTATGGCGAACAGGGCGCCGTTGAGGTTCTCGGCCGCAGCTACGGCCTTCCTGCGCCTATCAGTCTTACCAATTCTGCATGGCTGCGCGGCTATCCAACGCCGCAGCCGACGACGCTCATCATTACCGGGCTGAATTTCGACGACGCCAACGAGGAGTTCACGAACTGCCGCCTCGCCGCGCACGTTGCATATCCTCCGGGCCTGAAGAACGAAGAGAGCAAGTACCACCCTGACATCTTCCTCTGCGGTCCGCCGCGACTGCCGTGGCCAGCCTTCTGGAAGAAGTATCAGCGCTTCGGGTGAGTCTGCCGTCTCTGGTAATGCAGCCCCGCCGCGGCCATCCGCTATCCTAAGAACATGCCCTCTGCGGTCGATCCCTCCACAACCAGCGCCGCACCCGAACCTGCGGACGTCAAACCGCCGTTCGAGTCCTGGGGACGCTACCCCGCCTACAAGGCCGACGTGCGCCCCATCCACTGGCAGGACCAGTTTCCGCGCGTCATCGACGGTGTGCATCACGGTGCGCTGCCGGTCGGCATGGGACGCAGCTACGGCGACGTCTGCCTGCTCAACGAGGGCACACTCGTCAAGACGACCGGCATGAACCGGCTGCTGGCGTTCGACCCCGCGACGGGCGTCCTCACGGCCGAGGCCGGCATAACCCTCGCGCAAATCCTCGACTTCGCCGTGCCGCGCGGCTATTTTCTTCCGGTCACCCCGGGCACGAAGTACGTGACGCTCGGCGGCGCGATCGCGAACGACATTCACGGCAAGAACCACCACGTCGCGGGCACCTTCGGCTGCCACGTTCCGCAGTTTGAACTGGTGCGCTCCGACGGCACGCGACTCGTCTGCTCGCCCGCCAGCAATCCGGACATGTATTCGGCGACCATCGGCGGCCTGGGGCTCACCGGCATGATCACCTGGGCGCAGCTTCGCCTCAAGCGTATCGTCAGCCGGCAGATCGAGTACGAGGGCATCCAGTTCCACGGCATCGACGAGTTCCTCGACCTCACCCAGCAGGCGCACGACATCGAGTACACCGTCAGCTGGATCGACGTCACCTCTACCGGCAAGAACTTCGCGCGCGGCATCTTCATGCAGGGCGATCACGTGGAGATTCCGAGCGAGCTCAAGCCTTCGTCCGAGCCGAAGCTGACCTTCCCATTCGAGCTGCCGGGATGGGTGCTGAATGGAACGACGGTCGGCCTCTTCAACTCCCTCTACTTCAATAAGCAGATGAAGCAACGCGCCACCTCATTAGTCGACTACGAGCCGTTTTTCTATCCACTGGACGCGGTGCTCAAGTGGAACAAGATGTACGGCAAGCGCGGTCTGCTGCAGTTCCAGTATGTGATCCCATGGGAGCACGCCAAGGAAGGCACTATCGCCGTCCTGCACGAGGTTGCGAACTCCGGGCTCGCCAGTTTCCTCGCCGTGCTCAAGGCGTTCGGTGACGTGCCTTCGCCCGGCATGATGAGCTTCCCCAAGCCGGGCATCACCCTCGCGCTCGACTTTCCGATCAAGCCGGAAAAGAGCTTCGCTCTCTTCGACCGCCTTGCCGAGATGACCCACGAGTTCGGCGGCCGGCTCTATCCCGCGAAGGACGCGCGCATGACCTCGGCGCAGTTCCAGGCCTTTTATCCGCAGTGGCAGCGCTTTGCGCGCTACAAAGACCCCGCGCTTACCTCAGGCTTCTGGGAGCGCGTGGTCGGCGGAGAGGGGTTCATGCAATGAGCACAACGCCCGCTGCAGATCCCTCATCGTTGACCCGCGCCGACGTTGCGCCGCAGTCCAGTGCGCTCGACGCAAAGCGCATCCTCGTGCTCGGCGCAACCTCCGGCATCGCGGAGGCGTGCATTCACCTCTGGGCAAACCGCGGCGATCACCTCTTTCTCGTCGGCCGAAACGCGAACCGCCTTGCTGCAGTCGCCGCGGACGCACGCACACGCGGAGCCGCCTACGTCGACACTGCCGTCGTCGACCTCGACCGCATCGAGCAACACGCCGATCTGCTGGCGCATGCGATCAACTCGCTCGGCGGACTCGACATCGCGTATCTCGCTCTCGGCGTGCTCGGCGAGCAACCCAAAGCGGAGCGTAACTTCCACGACGCCGCGCACATCATCCACACCAACTACACCGCGCCGGTGAGCCTGCTTACATGGCTCGCGAACTACTGCGCGCAGCGCCACGCGGGCACGATCGCC
>DASYBN010000251.1:0-4443 GCA_036500785.1 Acidobacteriaceae bacterium | reverse complement strand
GACGAAAGCCGTCACAGGCAGCGCCGAGTGCATCGCCATGCACAGCGGGCAGGAATCTTCGGCGATGCCGCCGCCCTGCGCAACGTGCGCAGTTATCTGCGTTGTGGTGTTGGGCAGCAGATCGCCGTGGATATGTGCGGCCTGCGCGACGCCCGCAACGCTGACCAGCAACACGCAGAGAAATGCGCCGACACGCAGCCAAAAAGGCTGCGGTCCAGCGCTGCGGTCGCGTTGGGACGTGTATTGCACGCTACTTCTCAGTATGACGCGATTAAGCCGCGAACGGACGCACTTCAACAAAAGTTGTGCGTTTGCATCGCCTCACGGCGCAACGACAGTGTCAACCCTTCAAGGCGCGCGTCACCGCCGGAACAATTTCGAACAGGTCGCCAACCGCCGCTACATCTGCAACTTCGAAGATTGGCGCGTCGGGATCTTTGTTGATCGCGATCACGGTGCGCGCGCCCTTCATTCCGACAAGGTGCTGAATCGCTCCCGAGATGCCGACGGCGAGATACACCTTGGGCGCAACGGTTTGTCCTGAGCTCCCGACCTGCCGCTCCATCGGCAGCCAGCCCGCATCGCAGATTGGCCGCGACGCCGCCAGCTCCGCGCCCAGCGCAGCCGCCAGCTCTTCAACGATTGCGAGATTTTCCTGCTCGCCGATGCCGCGCCCGACGCTCACAATCACCTGCGCCGATCCGAGATCGACGGTGCGTGCGGCTTCGCGGAACGGCTCGCCGGGATTGGTGCGAATCTGCGCGGCGTCAATCTGCGGCGCAAACTTTCGCACCTCGGCTGCAGCCGAGCCGGCCTGCGCGGGCTCCGCGCGAAAGCTGCCCGCCTGCACGGAGACGAAGCACGGCGCACCGTTCGCACGATACTCCGCGTTCAGCTTGCCGCCCATCCACTGCCGCGTGAACGTCGCCGCTCCATCGCTTGCGTGCTGCGCGATCACGTCGCTGATCAGCACCTGGCCCATCCGCGTCGCCAGCGCCGGCGCGTAGTCGCGCACCTGGTAAGTGTGCGGGAAGACGACGATCGCCGGCTTCGCTTCATCGATCAGCTGTGCGAGCGCGCTAACGAACGCATCCGCCGTATAGCCCGCGAGCAGCGGATGCTCCACCGCCCACACGGTCGCAACGCCTTCCTGCGCGAGCTCAGCCGATTGCGTCGCCAGTTCATCCGCAGATCCCAGCACCACCGCCGCGCACGGCACGTTCAACTCGCTCGCCAGATGGCGCGCAGCGGCGAGCGCCTCGCGGCTGATGCGGTGCCATCCACCGCTGCCCGTCTGTTGCATCACCACAAGAACGCTCATCCGATCCCCACCTCTGTGCGCAGACGCTGCGCCAACGCCGTTGCGATCTGGTCCGCTGCTCCGGTCAGCACCTCGGTCTGCCGCGTGCGCTCCGGAATCGCGACGCGCACAATCTCATCGTGCCGCGCGGCTGCGGGTGCGGCGTCAATCTGCTTCGTCTCCTTGCTGCGCGCGCGCTTGATGCCCATCAGCGTGGCGTAGCGCAGCCGGTTGCCGCCGGACTGAATCGTGAGCAGCGCGGGCAGCGGCATCTCGATATGCTGAAACCATCCGTCTTCGAGCTCGCGCTTGACGCGAATCTGTTTGGCGCCGGCTTCCATTTCCACGCTCAACACCAGCGTGGCATGTGGCAGGCCGAGCAGCTCTGCAAGCACCACGCCCGTCTGCCCGGCGCCCAGATCGTCCGACTGCAAACCCGTCAGCACAACATCCGGCGATTCCGCGCGAACTGCGTCGGCCAGCATCTGCGCGACGCTCAGCGTGTCACGCTCCGCGAGCGAGCCCGCGCCATCCTCCGGGGTCACGATGTGCAGCGCACGGTCCGCGCCCTTCGCGAGCGCCTCGCGCAGCGTGGATTCCACGCGCTCCGGCCCTGCCGAAAGCACGATGACCTCGCCCTCGCCGGCACGCTCCTTCAATTGCAGCGCCTCTTCGAGCGCGTAGGCGTCGGGCTCGTTCATCGTCCAGGCGTCGCCCGTCTCGACGCTGCGCCCGTCCCCCGCGACGCGCACCGGGGCATCGCGTTCGGGCACCTGCTTTACCGCCACAACAATCTTCATTCCTGCTCCATCCTGCTTCCATGCAGAGCGCCAGCTTACCGCAGGCGCAAAGGCGTTGTCAGATACTCTGCACCATATCCGCACAAAACCGCAGAGCCCAGACTGCCGCAAAGGCGCACGGCAGCACGAAAGGGTTACTTGCATATGTGGCATCTCCCGTTACAATTCGGGCGGCCATGAAACCTAACCTTCGTCTGCGAATCTTCCTGCAAGTGACGCTGCTCGCCGCGCCATGCCTGGTGTTCATCGCTGGATGCAGTTCTTCCAGCAACGCCAATGTTGTCGTCGTTGCAGGAGACGGCATCGACGGCAGCGGAGGCGATGGTGGCCCGGCCATCAGGGCGCAGTTCAACAGCATCTTCGGCGTCGCGGTCGACTCCAGCGGCAACTTCTACGTCGCCGATGCAGCGAGCGAGGTGGTGCGCAAGGTAACCGTTAGTACGGGCATCATCTCCACCGTGGCAGGCAGCGGCGTGTCCGGGTATGCCGGCGACGACGGCCCCGCCACGAAGGCTAAGCTCGACTTTCCGTTTGGCATCGCACTCGATCGCGCCAACAATCTTTACATCGCCGATCGCGGAAACAACGTAGTCCGGAGGGTCGACGCCTCAACAGGAATCATCACCACCATTGGAGGGGACGGCCTGCCGGGCTTCTCGGGCGACGGCGGCCTCGCCACGAAAGCAAGTCTGAACACACCCGAGAACATCGCCTTCGACAGCGCAGGCAACCTCTACCTGACAGATTTCGCCAACTCGCGCGTCCGCGAGATCTCCGCTGCCACGGGAATCATCCGGACGGTAGCAGGCGGCGGCAGCAGCTTACAGGAGGATGTCGCCGCCACGTCGGCATCGATACACCAGATCGACTGCGTGGCCGTGGATGCCGGCGGCAATCTCTATGTTTGTGACCGCGATCGTGAAGGCGTCCGCGAGATCGATGCGGCGACAGGGACGATCCACACCATCGCGGGGAACGGCAACTACGGCGAGAGCGGCAATGGCGGCCCGGCCACCAGCGCAGAGATGTCTACGCCCTACGGCATTGCCTTTACCGCGAGCGGAGCGATGCTGGTCGTGGATTACGCCGGCGGAACGGTGCGCGAGATCGATGCTGCAGGGCGCATCTCGCAAGTCGCCAGGTTCGCAGCAGCCTCGAACCCTACGGCCATTGCTGCAGGCGGCTCAGGACAATTTTACGTCTCCGATTCGGGCGCTCGTGTTGTGCGTGAAATCAGCGGAGTGCAATAGAGCAGTCTAGGATCCGGGCCGCACTCCTGAATCGAGTGCCCGCGCGGTCAGTTGGGCGATGTCCAGCACGGCGGCAGGCTTGTCGCCTGCAAGCGCGCCGGTCGCATCGCGGAACATGGTGTTGCAGAACGGGCAGGCGGTGCCGATCGTCGTCGCTCCCGTCGCGAGCAGCTCCTTCGCGCGCACATTGCTCACGCGTTCGCCGGGCTCTTCACCGAGAAACGCCAATCCTCCGCCCGCTCCACAGCAGAAGCTGCGCTCGCGATGCCGCTCCGCCTCGACCAACTCACCATTCTTCTTCACGATGGCGCGCGGCTCGTCGTACACATCGCGATAGCGGCCGAGATAGCAAGGATCGTGATAGACGATCGCTCCCGCATCGCTCTGCGGCAGTAAATCCGCATGCCGCGCCATAAACTCCGAGTGATGTTCGATCTCCGGCGCCACGCCATACTCGCGCCAGTCGGTTGCAATCGTGCGGACGCAGTGCGGACAGATCGCCACGATCCTCTGGACTTTATTCTGCGCAAGGTTTTTCAGCCCTTGCTCGGCGAGCGAACCGAACACAAGATCATTGCCGAGCCGCCGCGCTGGATCGCCCGTGCACTTCTCTTTGCGCAGCACGCCGAAGCTTGTGCCGAGGTGCCGCATCACGCGCGCGAAGTCGGCGATGATCTCGCGGCCCTTCGGATCATAGCCGCCCATGCAGCCGAGCCACAGGCAGTACTCCTGGGTGCCGTCGAAGACCGGAAGCTGCTCGCGCTCGATGAACTTGTCGCGCTCCATCGCCGAGAGGCCGAGCGCATTGCCCTGCTTCTCGAGCGAGAGAAACAGCTTCGTTCCGTACTTGTCCTCCCACGCGCCGGTGTTCACTGCGCCACGACGCAGGCCAACGAGGATTGGCAGATGCTGCACGCCGACAGGGCACTGGAACTCGCACGCGCCGCATGTCGTGCACTCAAACGCCGCCTCCATCGAGAGCCAGTTCGCCGGCGGATTGTCCGGCGAAGGATTCGCCGAAGCATCGCGAAGCTCATTCAACAGCGGCACGTCGCCCGTCGGCCCAAACGCGTTCAGATACCCGCGCACGCCC
>DASYBN010000250.1:0-7522 GCA_036500785.1 Acidobacteriaceae bacterium | reverse complement strand
CACCGTTCGCTCCAGCTCCGCCACGCGTTCCGCAAGCTGTTGCCGCCCCTCTGTTCCCGCACCCGCAGACTCCGAAACCTGAACTGCAGCCTCCACGTTGCCGGCCAGCAGATGCATCCAGCGGCTCTCACGCGCACCCGGTTGCCGCGCCATCTGCGCCACCAGCGGCTCCTCGCGCGCGGCCAGCCGCTCCAGCGTTGCCGTCACCGCGGCCGTGTCCTCGAAGCTGTACAGACGTTCGGCGCGGGTGCGCAGCTCCGCGGGAGTCTGCGAGCCGCGCAGCAGCAGCAGACCAAGCACCGCAATCTCCGGCCGCCGCAGACCCAGCTTGTCGTATGCGCGATGTTCAAACTTCGAGACGCGCGCATCGGCCAGCACGCGCACCAGCTCCAGGTTCTCCAGCTCAAACAGCGCCGTGCGAACGTCCGCTTCACTAAGCTCCATCACCGGATCGCGGCTCGACTTCTGGTTGCATGCGTTCACCAGCGCGTTCAGGCTCAGCGGATAGTACTCCGGCGTCGTGATCTCTTTCTCAATCAGCGAGCCCAGCACGCGCAACTCGACAGCATTCAACGTCAGCATCTCCTCCATGCTACCGAACCGGCCTTCGCGGTTGCGCTACTATAGCCGTGCATCGGGGGTCTGCATGAAGCCGCACCTGCAATCCAACAAGAAAGACAAGGACCTTCGCGTCCGCCGTAGAAACATCCCAGTCCACATCATCTTCTGGCTGTTCGTGCTTCTGCTTCTCTATCTCTTCTGGAAGGCCTTCTCCGGTCACACCGCGCCCTGAGACTGCAACCGTGCCCCTGACTTCATCTGCGCATCACACGGCTATGCGTCTCCGCCTGTACGCCGCGCTCGCGCTGCTCGTCTGTTTGTTCGGCCTTTCTCCTTCGGCCCCCGCATACTCGCTGCTCACGCACGAGCAGCTCATCGATCTCACCTGGGACATATCAATCGTTCCGCTCCTGCGCAGCCGCTATCCGACCATCACGCCGGCGGAGCTGGAGCACGCCCGGGCCTATGCCTACGGCGGCTGCGTCATTCAGGACATCGGCTACTATCCGTTCGGCGATAAACAGTTCTCCAACCTGACGCACTACGTTCGCTCCGGCGACTTCGTTGTGAATCTCTTTCGCAATGCAGGCAATGCCGACGAGCTCGCCTTCGCCGTCGGCGCGCTCTCGCACTACATCGGCGACTCCGTCGGCCATTCGCAGGCGACCAACCTCGCCGTTCCCGTGGAGTTCCCCAAGCTCCGCAAGAAGTACGGCAACGTCGTGAACTATGCCGAGGGCGAGAACCAGCATGTCCGCACCGAGTTCGCCTTCGACATCGATGAGATCTCGAAGCGTCGCTTCGCTCCGGTCAATTATCTGCGCCACGTTGGGCTTGAGGTACCGACCCGGCAGCTCGCGCTGGCGTTCTACCAGACGTACGGCCTGCAGGAGGACTTCACCAGGACGCGGCACCATCGCATCAACGTCAGCGAATACCGCTGGGCCGTGCACCGCTTTATTCCGCGCATGGCGTACGCGACCACGCTGCTGCATCGTCACAATGAGCCCGACGACGTGCTCTCCGACCCTGACGTTCAGCGCCTCATCCGCGAAGTCACCGCAGTGGAGCAGGAGAACCACTGGGACGAATACCGCAAGCGCCCGGGCCCGCTGACCTACACACTCGCCGGTCTGCTGGTCGTTGTGCCCAAAGTAGGACCGATAAAGCTTGCCGCCGTCAAGGGTCCCACCCAGCAGACCGAGCTGGACTATGTGCATTCGGTAATCCGCTCGACCGACGCGCTCAACCACGCGCTGCGCCGCTTCACCCCGCCGCCGAGCACCCGCCCGACAGCGCAACAGGCCGCCGCCGCAGACACAAACGCGCTTCCTCCGCCGTCCAACCCATTGCCCTCGAAGCCAGGCTCCGCCCAGGCTGTTCCGCGCGACTCAACCGACCCCCGGCACCCATTGCTGAACCGCGACCTCGACACCGGAAACCCCGTCCGCCCGGCCGGCTATCCACTCACCGACCAGACCTACGCGTATCTCCTCGACCACCTCACGCGCACGCCCACCACCCCCATTCCGCCCGGCATTAAGAAAGACATCCTCGCCTACTACGCGGACATGTCTCTGCCCTTCGCCACCAAAAAGGACCCCACTGAGTGGGCCGCAGTCCAGCGGGAACTCCCCATCCTGCAGTCGATGCCGGTGAATGACGAGCCGCTGCCGTACCCGACGTATGGTGACGGCTCGGACGATGCTGCGCCGACTCCATCCGGCGCAGCGAACCCGTAGCTGCCTTCAGTCGCCCAACAACCCCGAACTTATTCTCGGCGCGACCAGCACCGGGTCGGCTATTCTCTCGTCCATCCACTATGCTCCGCTCCCTCGTAGCTCTCCCGCTGCTCTCGGCGCTGGTCGCTCTTGCGCAGACACCCGCGCCGCCGCTGCCCGGCACGCCCGCCGGGCATTCACTTCAGCTCTGGCTTGACGCCATCAACGATCCCCAGCCCGCGCGTGTCGAAGCACTCGTGAAGCTCGATAATGATGAGACCGTCGATGGGTTCACCGGCTTCGCTCATGAGACCGGCGGCTTCAAACTCGTCTCCATCCAACGCGCCGCGCCCACCCGCATCAACGTCATGCTTCAGGAGAAGGCCAGCGGCCGCAGCGTATTCGGTTCGTTGTCAGCTTCCGCAGGCGATCCGCCCCACATCGAGAGCTTCAGCCTGCGCATGCTTCCCCCGGGCGTCACGGTCGACGACCCGCCGCTCGACGCCGCCGAGCGCCAGCGCGTGCTCTCCGGCATCGAGTCTGCGCTGACCAAGAGCTACGTCTACAGCGAGACCGCCGCGAAGATGAACGCCGCGCTCCAGGCCCACGCGCAGCACGGCGACTACAACAACATCACCGACGGCTCCGCCTTCGCCGAAACACTCACCCACGATCTCCGCGACGTCAGCCACGACATGCACCTGCACATCGAGTACGCTCCGTTCGTGCAGCCGGTGCGCCCACCCGAGGCCAAACCCACACCCGAAGACCGCGCGCGCATGCGCCAGCAGCTCGAAGACATCAACTGCGCCTTTGAGAAGGTCGAGATCCTCCCGCGCAACATTGGTTATCTCAAGTTCAATATGTTCGCTCCGCCGGATGTCTGCGGCCCCACCGCCGCCGCGGCGATGGCCTTTCTGGCGCACACCAAAGCCGTCATCATCGACGTCCGCCAGAACGGCGGCGGTGACCCGGCTATGGTGCAGCTCATCGTCTCCTACCTCTTCGATCACACCGAGCACATCAACGACCTCTACTACCGCGCCAAGGACGAGACCACGCAGTACTGGACGCTGCCCTGGGTTCCCGGCGAGCGGCTCGCAACCCAACCCATCTTCGTGCTCACCTCGCACCGCACCTTTTCCGGCGCCGAGGAGTTCACCTACGACCTCAAGAACCTCAAGCGCGCCACCATCGTCGGCGAGACCACCGGCGGGGGCGCCCACCCCATGCACGGCGAACAGATCGACAGCCACTTCACCATCGGCGTCCCCGCAGGCCGACCGATCAACCCGGTCACGAAAACAGATTGGGAAGGAACCGGCGTCACGCCGGACGAGAAGACCTCGGCCGACGACGCTCTGCCCACGGCCATCAAGCTCGCCGAAGCCAAGCTGCAGGCCGACGCCGCCCAACCAGCCAATTCCCCGGCACCCGCCGCACCCGCCGCACATTAACTACCGCGTAAGCTGAACAAACGCCTGCATCCCTGCCACAAGACCACAGTTTGCCCCTTTCGCACCGAAACAGTCCGAGTTATCATCTAAAGAAGCGAGGATTTGATTTATGGCATACAGTGACAAGGTTGTTGACCACTACGAGAACCCACGCAACGTGGGCACGCTCGACAAGAGCTCTGCCGAGGTCGGCACCGGTCTCGTCGGTGCCCCGGAGTGCGGCGACGTGATGCGCCTGCAGATCAAGGTGAATCCCGAGACCCAGGTCATCGAGGACGCGAAGTTCAAGACCTTCGGCTGCGGCTCGGCAATCGCCTCAAGCTCGCTCGCGACCGAGTGGGTCAAAGGCAAGACCGTTGAAGACGCGCTCAAGATCTCCAACACCGACATCGTCAAGGAGCTCTCGCTTCCGCCGGTAAAGATTCACTGCTCGGTGCTCGCCGAAGACGCGATCCGCGCGGCGATCGGCGACTGGAAGAAGAAGAACCACGTCGGCGAAGAAGCCGCCGCCGCTGTCGCAGCGAACTAAGGTTTTGCAAATGTCTCGAGCCGGCGGTGCGATACGCTCGTCGGCTCATTCTTTTGGCCATCTATGCAGGCTTTGCGGTTAGCCCGGAGGCGATTTGCGCGTGATGCTTATCTGCGGCGTTGGCTTTTCGATCTGATGATTTGCTTTCCGATTGCTTTGCTTGCGACTGTTATGCCGTCACGTCATCCATCCTTTCGGAATGTAAAGATTTCATGGCCGGAGCGGATTATGTTTGCCGCCGTGGTTGCTCCGATCATCGCGTTGCCCACGGCGCGAAAACATTGAGACGTGTCAAACGGCGCGTCATGGATTTGTGAACAATGGCCACACTCCTCCAACCCGGAACCGCAGCCCCCAAGCCCGGCGCCTCTGCGCCTGATGCAAAGGACCCGTTTGCCGGAATGACCCTGCTCACCGCTGAAGGTCAGCAGCCGCGCGCCAAGAACGCCGTCGAGATCACCAAGAACGCCCTCAAGCGCATCCGCATCGCGATGGCCAAGGAAGGCATCTCGCCCGACGCCGGCGGCCTGCGCCTGGGCATTCAGGGCGGCGGCTGCTCCGGCCTCAGCTACAACATCCGCTTTGACACGCAGCCCCGTGAGCGCGACCGCGTCTTCGTCTTCGGCGCCGGTGTTGAAACGCCGAACGACCCCAGCGGCGCAAAGGCCGTCCGCCTCTTCGTCGACCCCAAGAGCTTCCTCTATCTCGCCGGCATGGTCCTCGATTTCGAAGAGACCCTCATGCGCCAGGGCTTCAACTTCATCAATCCCAACTCGACAAAGTCCTGCGGCTGCGGTTCCAGCTTCTCCGCCTAGTTCTTCGCAAAGCGTTCTGTTAAGGGCACGGCTTCAGCCGTGCCGTTTCCGCTTCGCAAGTGAACCGGCTTTAGCCGCTGAGGTACGCTTCTTGCATGCTTTCCTATCTCGTCATCTTCGAACGCGGCAAAGACGGCGGCTGGGGCGCGTACGCTCCCGATCTGCCGGGCCTCGGCGTCGCCGCAGAGACCCGCGAGGAAGTCGAAGCTCTCATCCGCGACGGCATCAAGCTCCACATCGCAGGCCTCCGCGAAGACGGCCTTCCCATCCCCGAGCCAACCACAACCGCCGAGCGCATCAGCGTCGCTGCCTGACTCAACCAGCCGTCGTCGGATCGATCACCGTCCTGACCTGCTGGATCGAGTTCGCCGGGAACCCACCCATCTCTGCGTGTTTTTTGATCGTCGCCTCATCCGGCGAAATATAGATGCAGTAGATCTTGTCGTCCGTCACGAACGACTGCACCCACTGGATCTCCGGTCCCAGCTCGCGCAGCACACTGCACGACGTCTGCGCCACCCCCTGCAACTGGTCTGGTGTCAGCTTGCCGGCTCCCGGCAGATCACGCTCAATCACAAACTTCGGCATCGTTTTCTCCTCGGCGAAAATTGCGAGCGGCATCGCCTGCTCGCTTCAGTTCATGGCACCGGAAATTGCCCGGCGAGTACTCTTAACAACGTATGGATCAGAGCCCTGATACAGCGACGGCAAATTACTTCGATCTTTTCGGTCTGCCGCGCCACCTGAACATCGACACCGCGGCACTCGAAAAGGCGTTCTACGCGCACTCGCGCAAGCTGCACCCGGACCGCTTCGCCGCACGCCCGCAGGCCGAGCAGGACGCAGCGCTCGCAGCCAGCTCGCGCCTCAACGACGCCTATCGTACCCTGAAGGACCCCATCGCACGCACGGAATATCTGCTCGAACTCGAGGGAATTCGCCTGGAAGAACAGTCTCGTGCGGCGACCGACGCCGCGCGCGCTGCGGGCAAAGAGAAGAAGCAGGTTGCGCCGCCGGACCTGCTGGAAGAAGCCTTCGAGCTCAACATGCAGCTCGAAGAGATGAGCATGGCCAAGCAGATCGGCGAGGACGATCCGTCCACGCGCGCCGATCTCGACGGCGCGCGCACGAAGTTCACCGCGATGCTCAACGACGCGCAACAGCAGCTCGAAGCGCTCTGGACACAATGGGACGCCGCCGAGGACGCCAGCGACCCCGCCGCACGGGAGTCCGCGAAGCAGGCCATGGTCGCGCTGCTCAACCGCCGCAGCTACATCCGCAATCTCGTCCGCGACGTCAACGCCGCGCTCGAGTAGCTAACACGCTTCTGCCGTTGCTTTTGCTTTTCTTTCTGTCATCCCCGCAGGGGATCTGCTGTTCGTCGTTGCCGCCAGTACCCTCCAGCTTCCCCGCAACAATCCACGCCGCCTTCCGCATCGCGGCGTGATACCAACGGAGCATGCTGCGCCGCCTGCTCGCCTTCACTGTGCTTTTCTTCGCCACCACCTCTGCCCGCGCCGACGAGCATCCGGAGTGGACCACACCGCTCACACCGTTCCGCATCACCGACAACCTCTACTACGTCGGCAGCCGCGATCTCGCCTCGTACCTCATCACCACGCCGCAGGGCGACATCCTCATCAACTCCAACCTGACGTCCTCTCCGCCGCAGATCCGCCACAGCGTGGAGCAGCTCGGCTTCAAGTGGAGCGACATCAAGATCCTCCTGATCAGCCATGCCCACTTTGACCACGCGGCCGGAAGCGCGCAAATCCTGCGCGAAACACACGCGAAGTACATGGTGATGGACGGCGATGTTCCGGTCGTCGAGAGCGGCGGCGCGAAGGATTTCGCCTACGGCCCGAAACCGCAGTACCCACCCGCACACGTCGATCGCATCCTGCACGACAATGACACCGTGACGCTCGGCAACGTAACGCTCACCGCGCACAAAACCGCCGGCCACACCCGCGGTTGCACCACATGGACGCTGCGCGTGCACGTTCCCGGCGAGCCCGCGCAGCAGCTTCGCAACGTTGTCATCGTCGGAAGCTGGAATGTGAATCCCGGCTACCGTCTCGTCGCCTCGCACGGCAAACCGCCATCGTATCCGGGCATCGCGCAGGACTACGTGCATGCCTTCAACGTCTTCGCCGCGCTTCCATGCGACATCTTCCTCGGCGCGCACGGCATGTACTTCGACATGCTCGCGAAGCTGGCGCGCATGCCGCAGCACGGCGACTCCGTCTGGATCGACCCAGATGGTTATCGGGCAGCGGTAGCGGAGCGCAAAGCAGCGTTCGAGACCGAGCTGCACAAGCAGCAGCAGGCCGCGTCAGCTCGCTAGCTTCTCGAGCGATTTGAGGTGGTGAAGGTCGTGCCCGGCCATCGTCTCCACGATCGTCCACACCGTCATCGTGCCGCGCTCCGGATGAGTCA
>DASYBN010000249.1:0-10198 GCA_036500785.1 Acidobacteriaceae bacterium | reverse complement strand
CGCTCGGCCGGCTGGCCTTCGTCGTCGAAGAGATAGTGTCCGCTCAGCGCTTCGCCATTCAACTCGGTGAGAGTGGGATCGTCGACGACGGAGAGAAAGGTCGGCAGGATCGGCTTGCCGAGCATCTTGGTGAAGGTCTGGCCTTCTTCGTCGCCGCGCTGGCGCTGGCCTTCGAGACGGTGACCGAGGACCTCATGAAAGAACACCGCAGCCGCGCGGCCGGAGAGAATCGCCGGGCCATCGTAGGGCTCGGTGATGGGCGCGGTGCGCAGGTCCTCGAGATTTTTTGCCATGGCCTCGGTCTTGGCGAGGATGGTGGCCTGGTCGGGCAGTTTGCCGTCGGCGTCGGACTCGAAGGTCTCGGCGCGGAAAAGATCCATGCCGTCGGTTGCGCGTGTGCGGGCCAGCACAAGGAGCCGCGCGACCTGCTGCGGCGCAGCGATGCGTGAGCCCTCGCTGGAGACGAAGTAGTCGGTCTCATGCGCGACCTGCAGGGCCACCATGTCATAGAGGATGTTCTGGTGATTGCGAAAGACGCCGCTGATGGCGCGCAGGCGACTGGCCCAGGCGGCGCGGTCGACTTCGAGCGGCGTCGCGGAGGCGAGCACGTCATCGATGGGCTTCTGCGCGGAGAAGTCCGCGGAGGTGTCTTCTTCCTTGGCGCGCACCTGCTGCTCGGTGTTCACCTTCTCGAGCGCATCGAGCGCGCGGCCGTAGCCGCGATTGGTGGCGAACCAGAGCGAGCGCTCGATGGCCTCGCGATCGTCGGTGAGCGGAAGCGGCATGGTGGTGAGCGCGCTGGTGCGGTGGTCGCCGTGAGTGTTGTCGAGAGCCGGCGTGCCCAGGCGCACCTGCACGTCCGCGACGCGGTTGTGAGCCGAGGTCGAGTTGGTGATGGCGCCGAACTGCGCCGTGATGGTGACGGCCTGGTCGTCGGCAACCGAGTAGCTGAGGAAGTAGGGCTTTGGCGTTGTGCCGGGGGTGGCAGCCGATGCGGGTGCGGTGCCCAGCGAGCTCATCGCGCGCACAAGCTCGGCGTGCATGGCGTCGAGCAGAACGGTGTCGGCGGGCGGAGCGGAGGGATCGCGCTCGGGCAGCTTCGCGTCTTTTGTCGGCGCGGCGGCGAACGCGGTGGAGGCGGTGAACAGCAGAGCGAGCGCTACCGAGGACGCGCGGGGGACGATGCGGGAGCGAGAGGACGTAGACGAAGAGACGACGTTCAGCGAAGCGGAGGTCAACGTGGGCCGATCTGAAGCTGAGGTGGTATCAAGTGTACTCGACGGGCGAAGCGCTGTCGGTATCACAAGAATGTTGCATACAGCGGGAACATGGAGGAGACTCAGGGCACGAATCCAGGACTGCATTTGATTGTCGTGAAAGGATTTGCATGCTGCTGAGACGTTGGCTGCTGCTGTTTTTGGTCGTGTGCCCGTTGCTGATGACGGGATGCTCCCGCGAGACGACGGCGGAACGGGCCGCCAACGAGTATGCGGCGCAGGAGATTGCGGCGGCGCCGGTGCACGGCAACCTGCCGGACTACTCGCTTCCGCCGGACAAGCTGGCGAAGGCGCAGCATCTGGCCAGCGTTCATGTGACGATGCACTTCGCGGATGAGATCTGGGGCGTGGTGCAGATCCTGCTGCTGCTGTGGCTCGGCGTGATTGCGTGGATGCGCGACACGGCGGTGCGCGCGGCACGCAATCGTTTTGTGCAGGGCTTCGTGTTTCTGCTGCTGTTCCTGGCGGTGACCTGGGTGCTGGAGCTTCCGCTCGATCTGTACTCGCACCGCCTGTCGCTGAAGTACGGGCTCTCGGTGCAGAGCTGGGCCAGCTGGTTCGGCGATCAGGGCAAGTCGTTTCTACTTTCGTGGATCGTCGGCGGATTGATTCTGATGCTGCTGTTCCGGGTGATTCGCAAGCTGCCGCGGAGGTGGTGGTTCTCGTTCTGGCTGTGCACGATTCCGCTGATCATCTTCGGCATCTTCGTGGCGCCGTATGTTGAGCCGTTCTTTAATCATTACGAGCCGCTGGCGAAGACGCATCCGGAGCTGGTAGCGAGACTGGAACAGGTGGTCGAGAAGGGGCACATGAATATCCCGCCGGAGCGGATGTTCCTGATGAAGGCTTCGGCGAAGACGACGACGCTGAATGCGGACGTTGAAGGCTTCGGCCACTCGAAGCGTGTTGTGGTGTGGGATACGTCGATTGCGAGCGCCAAGCCGGACGAGATCCTGTTTATCTTCGGGCACGAAAGCGGGCACTACGTGCTGGGACACATCAGGCGCGGGCTGACAATCGCCATCGTCGGCAGCTTTATCCTGCTTTACCTCGGCTTCCGGTTTGTGCAGTGGGCGATTGCCCGGTTCGGCTCGCGGTGGCGAATTCCGTCGCAGGAGGACTGGGGCGCGCTGGCGGTGCTGATCCTGGCGTTCAGCCTGTTCAGCCTCGTGCTCGAGCCGGTCACGGACACCATCAGCCGCTCGACCGAGCACGCCGCGGACGTCTATGGGCAGGAGGCGATTCACGGGATCGTGCCGGACCCGCAGGCCGCTGCGCAGGGAGCCTTCGACGTGCTGGGCGAGACCGGGCTCTCCGACCCGAATCCAAGCCGCTTCATCGAGTTCTGGATGTATGACCATCCGGCGATAGGGCGACGCGCGGCGTTCGCCAAGGCGTATGACCCGTGGACCCCGGGGATGGAGCCGAAGTATTTCAAGGCAGACAGTAGAGCGGCAGACAGTAGACAGTAGAGTGCAGCGGCGGTCTTTACTGTCTACTGTCTAGCTTCTACTGTCTAACCATGGACTGCCTCTTCTGCAAGATTGCCTCCGGCGCGATTCCCGTCGAGCGAGTGTATGAGGACGAGCGCGTGCTCGCCTTCCCGGACATCAATCCGCAGGCGCCGACGCATGTGCTGGTGATTCCGAAGCAGCACATTTCCTCGCACGCCGAGGCTGTGGCGGCGGATACGGATCTGCTGGGACATCTGCTGTGGGCGGTGGGTGAGGTGGCGAGGGCGAAGAAGCTCGACCGCGGCTACCGGCTGGTCATCAACACCGGCCCAGACGGCGGGCAGACCGTTGAGCACCTTCACCTGCACCTGCTGGGCGGCCGCGGGATGCACTGGCCGCCGGGGTAGAGGCAGGCTGCTGTTAGGAGTTGATTGTTAGTGAACTTGTAACAGCTAAAGTGGCTCTTGAGGCGAGTGTTAACTCGCGTGGTTCACCGGATTGTTGTCGACTCAGTAACAGCTGAAGTGCCGGTTGAGGCAGGTGTTAACTCCTGTGGTTCATCGGCTCGGCGCATCGTGCGGCGGCCGGTCTCCATCGAATCAACGACAGGATATGGGAGGGTCTATGGCTATTGCGGGAACACAGAAGGCACCGATTCCGGCACCGTTACACGATATCGTCGCGCCGGAGAGTGGATGGGAGGCGGGCGAGCGGCAGACGGCGGTGTTTGCCGGGGGGTGCTTCTGGGGCGTGCAGTCGGTCTTTCAGCGGGTGAAAGGCGTTGAAAAGACAGTGGTTGGATATAGCGGAGGAGCCGAGAAGACGGCCGACTATCGCTCGGTCTGCTCGGGAATGACTGGCCATGCGGAGGCGATTGAGATCGTTTATGACCCTGAAAAGGTAAGTTTTGGAACGCTTTTGCGGGTGTTCTTTTCGGTCGTTCATGACCCGACGCAGCGCAACCGGCAGGGCAACGACGTCGGCACGCAGTATCGATCGGCGATCTTCTACACCGAGGAAGCGCAGCGGGAGGTGGCCGAGGCCTACGTGAAGCAGCTCGACAAGGCGCAGATCTTTTCCGGGCCGATCGTCACGGAGATTGCGCCGCTGGAACATTTTTACGCCGGCGAGGAGTACCACCAGGACTATGCCCTGAAGAATCCTCACAATCCGTACATCCAGGTCTGCGACATTCCGAAGATCGGGGAGCTGGAGCGGCAGTTTCCGGCACTGTTTCAGGACTATCAGAGGTAACTGTCAGTTCTGCCAGTAGGATCGCCTGACGAGCAAAGGTGAACTGAAGCATCAGGGCGCTGGCGCTTCTGCGTCTAATCGCGAGAATAGCCAACAGAATCAAAGGCTTCACGCCCGAGGGTCTGTGTGCGACTCGAAGCGAGGATGAGCGATGACGCGAATCGGACGGCGCTGGAGGTGTTTCGGGGCATTTTTGAGCGGACTGTGCACGGTGACAGTGCTCGGAGTGGCCGTTGCCGCGGCGCAGTCGGCGACCCCGCCAGCGGGGACGGAGCAGCAGACTGACCACCCGGCGCAACAGAGCGTTCCGCAGCCGACGATTGGGCAGAAGAACGCCCCTGACAAGGACGGGAAGGATAAGAGCGGACAGGACCAGACCTCCGCGACGAAGCAGGCGAATCCGGCGGAGCAGGCGGCCAGCACGAGCAAGCTGAAGCTGGCGCCGTACGATCCCGCGCCCCCGCCGCAGGGTCTGCCGACAAACCGTCCGGTGATTGGACTGGCGCTGGGCGGAGGAGCGGCGCTGGCGATCTCCGAGGTGGGCACGCTGCAATGGTTGGATGAGCACCATATCCCGGTCGACGTGATTGCCGGGACGAGCATGGGATCGATCCTGGCAGCGCTGTACTCGACGGGCATGACGCCCGAGCAGATGAAACAGATACTGAATCCCACCGAGGTGGGCCGCATCTTCCGGATTGCGTCGGCGTACTCGACGAAGAGCTTCCGGCGAAGGGAGGACGCGCGCGAGCTTCCGAATGGCATTGGCATCGGGTTGAAGGGCGGACCGTCGCTGCGCAATGCGCTGCTGACGGATGTCGGCCTGAATGAGCTGCTCGACCGGGTGTTCATCCGCTACAACGATCAGATCGAGTTCAACAATCTGCCGATTCCCTTTCGCTGCCGCGCAACTGACCTGACGGAGCCGAGGAGCGTTGTGTTTTCGCGCGGGTCGTTGCAGGATGCCGTGCGCGCTTCGGCGTCACTGCCGGGTGTGTTTCAGCCGTTCGAGATGAACGGACATGAGTATGTGGACGGCGCGATCCTGGACAATCTGCCCACCGGAGATCTGAAGGCGATGCACGCCGACGTGATCATCGCGTTCAGCCTTCCGCTGGCCCCGGTGGGCAAGGGCGATCTGGATTCGATTGTGGGCGTGCTGAGCCGTGCGTTCTCGGTGGGCATTGAGGTCAACGAGGAGCACGAGCGGCAGCTGGCCAATGTCGTGATCATGCCCGACATCAAGGGCTTCACGGCCACGGACTACTCGCGCACGGAGGACCTGGCAGAGCGCGGATATGCGGCAGCGGAGGCGCAGAAGGCCGCGCTGATGAAGTACGCGCTGCCCGACGACGAATGGGAGGCCTACATGGCGAAGCGCCGCTCCAAGGAGCGGGGGCCGGTGGGCACGGTGCTGCAGGTGAAGGTTAAGGCGCCGACGCCCGAGGTGAGGCTGGCCGTGCGGCGCAGGTTCGATCCGATGGTGAATCAGCCGGTGGACACGAAGCTGATCGAGTCTCAGCTGGCGGATCTTCGTGCGGACGGGCGCTACAACGCGGACTACACGGTCGGATACGATTCGGCGGGATCGAACCGACCCATTCTGCTCATTGATGTGGAGGACAAGAAGACCGGGCCACCATTTCTGGACGTGGGCTTGAACGTCCAGGCGCAGACCGCGGGAGTGACGCGCGCGACCTTCGAGACCATCTTTCTGTACCAGGATCTCGGCGGCTATGGATCGGAGCTGCGCGGGAAGTTCGATGTGGGCTTTCTTACGGTGCTGGAGGGCGAGTACTACCGTCGCTTCATGCCGACCGGATTCTTCGTGGCGCCGCGAGCGAATCTGACACGACAGCCGTACTTCATCTATGCGTCGCCGGACTCGGACACGCGTATCTCAGAGCGGCAGTCGCAGTTTGGGGGCGTTGCCGGCGACCTGGGGTGGACGGATGCGCGCAGGCAGGAACTGCGTGTGGGATGGGCGTTCAACAACGTGCAGTGGCATGTGACGACGGGCGCGGACAGCCTGCCGGATTATGCGGGGAACTCGCAAACCGCGCGCATCCACTATGTGTACGACTCGCAGGACCGCGCCGGTGTGCCGCGCTATGGCATGAGGCTGACGACCAGCTTCGGATACCTTTACGGCACGGCAGACAGTCCGTCGGCGCCGCAGTTCTATACGCAGATTGAAGGCGCACACACCTGGGACGAGAAGGACATCATTCTGGCTAAGGTGGAGGGCGCGACCATGTTCAATCGCAATGTCGCGGAGCCCTTCCGCTACACACTGGGCGGTCCGTTGCGATTGGCCGCGGAATCGATCGACCAGCTGCGCGGCACGGATTACTGGCTGGTGACGCCCGGATATCTGCGAAGGATCTACGCTCTGCATCCGCCGCTGGGCGGAGGCATTTACGTTGGCGGAACCCTTGAGGCAGGACAGATGCGCGCGCCCAACCAGCCAACCGTTACGCGCGAAGATGTTTACTTCGGCGTGATGATGGAGTCACCGCTGGGTGTAATTACCGTTGCGCCGGCGATCGGCTTCAATGGCGAGCATAAGCTGGTGTTTACCATTGGAAGGTTTTTTTAGGAGTAGTTAGTGGTTAGTGGTTAGTGGCCTTCGTAAGAATGGAACAGTATCGCTAACTGCTAAGGAGCGCCAATTCCTCTGTCTCACTAACCACTAACTACTAACCACTTCTTATCTCCCCGTGCTGAGACGCGCGGCGAGGCGCTCGGGAAGGTGTGCGCTGCGGATCGCCTGCTGGGCCGAGGCGACGTCGTAGGGGTTGCGGAAGAATGTCACGCGCTCGTCGGTGGTGTCGTAGATGGCGAAGCCGGCGCGCCAGTCTCCGTCACGCGGCTGGCCGACTGAGCCGGGATTAATGAGATGGCGCGTACCGGGTGGAACGTCGATGGAGAACTGCTCGGCGGCGTCGCGCGTGTTGTAGAGCGGGCGAACCTCCTGCCACTCAGGTGCCTGCTGCGAGAACGCGCCCTGCACGTGGGTGTGACCGAAGAAGGTGATCTCGGCCGGCATGCGCTGCAGCGGCGTCCAGGCATCGCGCATGGAGATGATGTAGTGGTCCTCGTTGAGCGGAGAGCCGTGGGCGCAGAGCGCGCGCTCAGTGGCGCGAATGGGGCCTTGCGGCATGGCGCGCAGCCAGTCCAGATTTTCGGGAGTGAGATGGCGCTGGGTCCAGAGCGCGGCTTCGGCGGCGACAGGATTGAAGCCCTGCGAGCTGGTGAGTCCGCAGCAGACGCGGTCGTGATTGCCGCGCACGTTGATGCGCGCGAGCGGACGAACGGTGTCGATGACCTGGTTGGGGTTTGCGCCGTAGCCGACGATGTCGCCGAGATTCCAGAGCTCGTCGAAAGTACCCGCAGCGGAAAGGACAGCTTCGAGAGCTTGCAGGTTGCCGTGGATGTCGGAGACGACGAGAACACGCATGGGCAAAGGGTAAGGATACAGGGGGCAGGGACTAGAGGGTAGTCAGCGCGTGGAGACGGTGGCGAGCGGGTGGTCGCGGGGGGTGCGCATGGACGGAACCGAGGCGAGGAGCTGGCGCGTGTACTCGTGCCGCGGGGCGGTGAGGACTTGTTGCGTGCTTCCCTGCTCGACGATGCGGCCGCGGCGCATGACGAGGATGCGGTCGGCGATCTGGCCGACGACGGCGAGGTCATGCGAGATGAAGAGCATGGAGAGGCCGTGCTCGGCGCGGAGACGCTTGAGCAGCGCGATGATCTGCGCCTGCACGGTGACATCAAGCGCGGTGGTGGGCTCGTCGGCGATGAGCAGGCGCGGCCGATTGATGAGCGCCATCGCAATCATGATGCGCTGCCGCTGCCCTCCGGAGAACTGGTGCGGATAGTCGTTAAGGCGGCGCGCGGGATCAGGGAGCGCGACCTCTTCGAGTGCAGTGAGCACACGGGCGTCGAGCTCGGCGCGTGCGATGTGCGGCGCGTGCGCGAGGACGGCTTCGGCGATCTGATGGCCGACGCGCATGACCGGATTGAGCGCGGTCATGGGCTCCTGAAAGATCATCGCGAGCGAGCGGCCGCGATGCGAGCGCATCCCGGATTCGCTGAGGGCGAGCAGGTCTTCGGATTTTTCGCTTGCGTCTGAGTGGAGCTGAAGGCCGCCGGTGATCGAGGCGGTGGGTGGAAGCAGGCGCAGCAGAGCAAGCGATGTCGCGGACTTGCCGGAGCCGGACTCGCCGACGAGGCCGACGGTCTCGCCGGGCGCGATGTCGAAGCTGATGCCGTGCACGGCTTCACGGCCCGAGAAGGCGATGCGGAGATCGCGGACTGCGAGCAGCGGGCCGGGCGGGGATGCAGCGAGCATTGCATCGAGGATATCGGATGCGCGGCGGAACTACGTGGCGCGACCGGCCGGGCATCAGTCCCCCGCGACAGGCTGCCAGAGCTCGATGCGGTTTCCTTCAGGGTCGGTGAGCCAGCCGAACTTTCCGAAGTCGTAGCTTTCGCGCTTTGGATCGACGGCAACGCCTTCGGCGATCAGGCGGTCGAGCAGGCCGTCGAGGTCGTCGACCTGGAGATTGAGCATCGCTTTTTGTGTCGGCGGGAAGTAGTCGTTGTCCTGCTTGAACAGAGAGAAGACAACCTCGGGGTGTTGTGTCGGGACAGGAAACGAGAAGGATCCGCTCTCGGACTTCACCAGGCCGAGATGCTGCTCGTACCACTGGTAGAGAGCCTTTGGATTGTCCGCTCGCAGAAAGATTCCGCCGAAGCCAGTGACAGAAGCCATGCAGCCTCCTATGGGGACGCGTGTCCGGAGTTTACGCTAGGCAGACGTGGGGCAGCTGAAACTAGATGTGTACGAGTTCAGGGTTGCCCCGGGTTGCGGGCCATGGGCCGGCGCTGTTCGCGGGACCGCGGCTCAGGCGCAGTGGCGCTGCAGTATGAGACGAGAAGGTAGGCTGCGCCGGCTCGGCGAGTCTGAAGTCCACGAGTCCGAGACAGGAGGTGGGTTGACATGGTTATGGGTGAAAAGTTCCCATCCTTGAGCATCATTTAGGAGGCAACGGCTCAAATGAGTAGTAGATGGCCAGCGTATTATTGACGTAGTCGAATCTACGTTTCGTGATAAGGACGAGCCGCCCATCATCGGGCACAACGACTTCGTCGCCTACAACTGGAACAGGCATTCCTGGCTCAAGATTGAGCTGCTTCGATTCTTCCGGCGATACCTGAATACAAGTACAAAGTTTAGATCTACCATGAGCGGAACCTTGAAATCGACCTAAAATGTGTTGTCGATGGGCTGGCCCTAAGCAGGCGCTGTACTGGCGAGAGGGAAATCTCACTTTCGCATTTTCGTTGAGGATACCGGTCTGCTGTTTCCCGCGGTCCTGAAGATATATTTCAAAACAATGATCAGCGTTCCAATCAGATTGACAGTGGTGGAAGTAATCAGGGCCAAAAGGACCTTATCGCTTAACGGCTTGAAGTGTATGAGTTCGCAGAATCCCTGAAACATTAGAAGTACGAACATCAAAATGATCCAAGCAAGTACTAGAGAGAACACTCTCCCGGCGTATTTCTCTCTTTGTGTTCGATCAGATTGCCTATCTGCGACATCTTGTTTATGGAGTTCTGCTTTTCTCTCTTCTTCGTAAAACTTGGATTCTTTGGCCAGAGTTTTCTCAGCAACCTGTTTGGAATGCTCGTCAGCCGGCACTTCTGGAATGACAATTCGTTGCTCTAACTCTTTTTCTATCTCTTGCTTTTTTTTCAGTGGACTCATTGGCCTTGTTGGATTAATCCGCTGAAATATTGCTCGATTTCCCCATTACTAATAACATTCTTGCGTTCCTGAATTGCTTTTGTCCAAGGAGACTCGGGCAAATGAGTAATCTCCACGAGTTTGAAGGGCTCCAGTGTTCCGTATTTCTTCCAGATCGAATCGACCAAAGAGCGAGCGTAGAGATCGTCTTCCTCTGAGATGCCTTCGAGGTTTGGAACCTTCGAGGTCAATCTGCCTTCAGGACTCATGTACCATTCGGTCGCCTTTTCGGTAATAGGCGAACTGCCGAAATATTTGAATGCGTCATACAGCCGTCGAACGACCGGACCGTACTTCCATGCTTCAATAGGCTCTTGAATAAGCGAGGTGTGCTTGAATGCAAGATGCCAACCGTGAGCAAAGTAAACGAGCTTTTGAATATTAATCTGCGTAAGTGG
>DASYBN010000248.1:0-5443 GCA_036500785.1 Acidobacteriaceae bacterium | reverse complement strand
GCTTCCGCGAAGAGCATCTCAGGGGTGACCGCGCCGCCGAGCTCGGCTTGATCAGCAGGGATGTTGTGATCGACCGGCGAGGACTCGGCGAGCTGTTCGCTGAGCACAGCGGTCAGGCGCGCGATGGCGGCCGCGGCTTCGGGCAGGCGCTTCGGGTCGGCGGGGTTCTCCTTCGTGCGCTGATGGAGAAGCGCGCGGCTGGTTGTTCGCGCGGCGAGATCGACCAGCGTGTGCGAGCCGTGCGTGGGATTCAGCAGATAGCTCTCAAGCATCACGTCCGTGATCGGTCCGCCAAGCGTGACATTGTGCGGTTCGAGCGCACGAATGACCGCCTTAAGATCGTGGACCTGCTTGGGGAGAGTCGCGTCGGTGAGAGCCTCGCGGAGGCCGGGAGTGTCGAGAGAGACTTCGATGGCGTGCGCAGGAGTTACGGCAAGGCCGAGGCGGCACGCGGGATCGGGTGCGGTCGCAGATTGATTCGAGGCGCTTCCGTCTGACGCACCGGTCTCGCTCGAAGCCATGCCAAAAAGCGACATCGTTTGCGCGGGCTCTGGCTCGGCCTCGGTTTCGATGTCGGGGTTGGCGTTGGGGTCCGCAGGTTCGGCGGCGGACTCTTCTGCGATTGTCTGTGCGGTTTCGGCGAGTGCGACCGCGAGATGTCCCTGTTTGCGGGCTTCTGCGAGGAGCGCGGCAAGCTCGTCGGTGGATGCGTTTAGCGTGTAGGTCGTCGGCGTGGCATCCGCGTCGGGTGCGAGCTCTTTGAGAAGAGTTGTGAACTCGAGTTCGGTGAACAGCGCGCGCGCCGCGGCTGCGTCGACGGGCTGCGTTCGCATCGCGTCGAGATTCGCCTGAATGGGCACGGCCGTGTCAATCGTGACGAGCTCCTTCGAGAGCAGGATGTTTTCTCGATTGTTGGCCAGCGATTCGCGGTAGGTCTTGCGCTTGATCGCATCCGGCGTGTTGACCGCCGCGTCCATCGCGGCTTCGACAGTGCCGAACTGCTGGATCAGCTCGACGGAGCCTTTGTCGCCGATTCCGGGCGCGCCGGGAATGTTGTCGATGGAATCGCCGCGCAAGGCCATGACATCGATGACCTTCTGCGGCGGAACGCCCAGCGCCGCTTCGACGCCCGCGGGGTCAAGAATGAGATTGTCTTTCGTCGGGTTCAGGATGCTGACCGAATCATTGACGAGCTGCATCATGTCCTTGTCCGATGAGACGACGAAGACACGGTGCCCCAGCGCGGAGAGCTGGCAACTCAACGTGCCGATGACGTCATCGGCCTCGAAACCCTCGTAGTAGAGGATGGGGATGCGAAAGGCTTCGAGTGCGCGGCGAATATAGGGCTGCTGCTGGATGAGATCCGGCGGTGTTTCAACGCGGTTGGCCTTGTAGCCTCCGTACTCGACCGCTTCGAACTGCTGCGTCTTAATGTTGAATTTTTTGACGTCCTTGAGCTGTTGCGCGAGAGCATCGCGATGGACTGGAGCCCCGACGTCGTAGACCGCAGCGAGATATTCGGGATTGAAATCCTTGCGCAGCTTGTTAAGCATGTTCACGAAGACATACGTCGCTGCCGTGGGAATGCCGGTGCGCGTCGACATGGGCCGCGAACGCTGCATAGCGTGATAGGCGCGAAAGATGAACGCCATCGTGTCGAGCAAATAGATGGGCGGCTTTGCGGCAGAAGTCGGCTGAGGCGCGCGAGGCATATGTATCGATGGTACGGCGCGAAGCTGCAAGTGCAACAATGGCTCGAAGGAAATCCTTACAGGCGAGGCGATTCGTGAGCAGAACAGCAAGGTTGTGGTGTGTTGGTGTGGGGCTTGCGGTGTGGCTGGCCTGCGGTCAAGCCGGCGCGCAGAGCAGGTGCGCGGCAAAGCCTGGTGACGAGGCCGCAATCGTGGGAGCGGTGCGCAGCATGTATGCAGCGGCGACGGTTGATGACCGCGCGAAGCTGAACAGCATCTTTGCGCCGGGCTTCTATATGTTCGACGGCGGAAAACGATTCAACGGCGATTCGATCATGGACGAGATGGAGGCGTTCTATGCGAAAGGTGCGAAGTTCGTGTGGGCGGTGACACAGCCGGACGTGCACGTGAACTGCGACGAGGCCTGGATCGCGTACGTGAATCAAGGGTCGGTACAGATGAGCGCGGATGCGGCGCCGATATCAACGAAATGGCTGGAGTCCGCAGTATTGCAGCGGCAGAATGGTGTGTGGAGGATAGTCTTCCTTCAAAGCACGCGAGTGCCGTAGCAATAGCGACCTGGAGGTTCGGCGCGCGGATGCAAGCGAGGCCGGTTTGCGCTAGAGTTCTGACATGCCGGGGCGGGTAGGACATTGCGTGCTTGTTGTTTTGGGGTTGTTTCTTGCGAGCACACCAGCAGGAGCGCAGACGCGCAGTGAAGCCGGGTGCACGCTCGAGAAGCAGGTGTACACGTGCGACTGGCAGGCGTTTGTGCAGCGGTTAAACGAAGCGCAAACCGTCGCGGTTGAAACGGACAACATGGACCGCTTCACGGCGCGGCAGCTGCGCGAACTTGCAGGAGCGCTGGGCAAGACGGTTGCGCCGGAGAATCAGCTCGGCGACCTCACGTTTCTGCTGATTCCGATGCAGTCGACGGGCGTGCACATTGGTCCTGCGGGCGAGCCGCTCGCGACCCTGCGCATCTATGCGACGGCTCCAGGCAATCCGCGCGCGATGCTGCTGTGGGCCGAGACCTACGCAGGACAGCCGGACCGTCCGTGGCCGATGACGGTGCATGCACTCATCGAGCAGTTTCAGGATCGCGCGCAGCGGCATTGACCAGTGCTCAGGTGAGGAGCATGCAATCGCCATAGCTGAAGAATCGGTAGCGTGAGGCAACGGCGTGCGCGTAGGCATGGAGCACTACTTCCCTGCCCGCAAAGGCGCAGACGAGCATGAGCAGCGTGGATTCGGGCAGATGGAAGTTCGTGAGCAGACCGCGCACGAGCTTGAAGTCTGCGTCGCCGTCTGGTGCGGGCGAGAGAAACAGACCCGTCGAGCCGGAGTGTGGATCAAGAGCGAGCGGGTTCGATGGTGAGAGCGGGCCACGGTTCGCTTCGAAGCGGCGCGCGAGGTGCTCGAGCGTACGTGTCGTCGTGGTGCCGACCGCGACGATGCGCCGATTCTCGCGATGTGCGCTGTTGAGTGCCTGTGCTGTGCCAGCGTTGAGCGTGTAGGACTCCGAGTGCAGGCGGATCTCACGCGTATCGGCGACGCGCACCGGCTGGAAGGTGCCAAGACCGACGTGGAGAGTGATATACGCGAGCTCGATGCCACGCGCCGCGAGCGCCGCGAGGATCTCGGGTGTGAAGTGCAGACCTGCCGTGGGTGCGGCTGCGGAACCCGATTGCTGCGAGTAGATGGTCTGATAGCGCTCGCGATCTTCCGGCGTGTCCGGCCGATGTTTGTCGCGGTGAATGTACGGCGGCAGCGGCATGTGCCCGATGCGCTCAACGGTTGCGATGAAATCGTGCGTTGGCGTAAAGCGCAACGTGCGCTCACCGAAGTCGCCGGCGGAGAGCACGGTTGCGGTCAGGGCAGGTGGCTGCTCTGGAGCTGCGGCTGGATCGTGAAACTGAAGCGTTTCACCCGGCTGAATTTTCTTCGCGGGACGCACGAGCGCACGCCAGTCATTGTGCCCTTCGGGACTGGGTAGGTGTTCAGTGAGGAGGACTTCGACGAGGCCCGCCGGGTCAGGTGAGTTGTGCTGTGTGCGCAGGCCGGCGCGCGTGGCGTACAGGCGCGCCGGAAGGACGCGAGAATCGTTCAGGACGAGCAGATCGCCAGGCGCGAGGAGATCGGGCAAATCCGCGAACAGATGGTCGGCGAACGTGCCGGTGCGGCGCTCGACAGTGAGCATACGACTGGCGCCGCGCGTGGCTGGCGGGTGCTGCGCGATAAGCTCAGGCGGAAGATCGTAGTGAAATTCAGAGACGAGCATAGGGAGTTAGGACTGAGGAGTTCAAGGAGTCGGGTACTCAGCCATGCGGACCGCCTCGTCGAGCGCGTGCTGCACGGCTGCGAGTTCGGGGGTGACGTGTGCGGGCCACGTGAAGATGATGGTCGAGAACGGCTTGGGAATCATGAAGCGGTCCCAGGAGCTGAGCTCCCAGAGGTGCGCCGGCAGAGCGTGGTAAGCGCCGATCCATGGGGCACCGGTGAGCTGCGCCAGCTGAACTGGCCCGGGCTTCGCGACCATGTTCGGCCCGCGCGGCCCGTCAGCGGTGAAGGCACAGCGGTGGCCGGCGGCATAGGCCTCGGCCATGGCACGCAGACCGGATGCGCCGCCCCGCGAGGACGATCCACGAACCGGATGAAAGCCGAGGAGAGCAACCGTGCGGGCGATGAGTTCGCCGTCGAACGAGGGTGAGATGAGGATGGCGATCTGTTTGTTCCGAAACCGGTGTGCGCAGACGAGCAGCGTCCGATGCCAGAAGGCGAAGATGGTGGGCCCGGGGATCTCGATGCCGACGGGAACGCCAGGCGCGTTGATATCCCGGTAGCGCAGCGTGGCGCCGAGCGCGCGAATGAGCAGCGCAGCCAGGCGGGGAACGATGGCGAGCAAAATCCGCTGCTTGCGCGTGAAAGCAGGCACGAAGATGAGTGTAGTCGAGCGATCAGCGCGAGAGTCTATGAAGATGCTGCGCGAGGCGAAGAGTGAGGGCCATCAGCGGAAGCGTGGGCAGCTGCGGCGAGCCGCTGGGGAACACCGCTGCGGAGGCGATGAAGAGGTTCCGCACATCGTGAAGGCAGAGGTCTGCGTCAACCACGCTGCTGCGCGGGTCGATACCCATGCATGCGCCACCCATCGCGTGACGCGCGTCATCCAGATTTGCAATAGGCGCAGTCGACTCGCCCGAGAGAAGCGCCGCGTTCCACTCCAGGCCCTCGGCGCGCAGATGCGTTTGCAGATATCGTGCGAACGCGCGGAGCGAGGTGGCTTCGATCGGATCGATACGCCAGTCGAGGATCGGTTCGAGCTGACGCGAAAGCGTGATGCGCGAAGCCGACGGCGTGCGCTGTGCGGTGTTCAGGCGGAGCGCAACGCTTGCGCTCGGTGAGACATACCGGCGATGCTGCATCCGCGCGGACAGCGCGAGCCGTGCCGCGTCCGCCAGCGCACGTGGCAGGTGCGGGAGCGTTTCGCCGAGTGTCGCGGCCAGCTCGTGTTGCTGGCGCGCGCGAAGAAGCTTCCGAAGCGCGCCAATACCCGACTCCTCCGGCTCGTCAACGGTCAGGTGAGCGATGACAGGCGTGAGGCCAAGTTCGCGCTGCAGTTGGCGCGAAGCCGACAGCTTGAGGCTGTGAAACGTGCCCTGGTAGATCCACGGGCGCATCGCCGCAAGCAACTGCGTGCGTGCGGGCTCGCCGACTGCGGCTGCGGTCACGGTAAGGTGATCGTGGAAGTTGCG
>DASYBN010000247.1:0-2198 GCA_036500785.1 Acidobacteriaceae bacterium | reverse complement strand
AGAACGGTCAGACCAGCGAATGGTGCGGCGAGTTCATCGACACCGACCAGCCCTTCATCCAGGCTCTGGTTCAGCGGTTCGGGCTGAACCTGATCGACACGAACGCCGCGCAGCCCGCGGGAAGCTCCGACGTTCTTTTCTTCCTCGGCAAGAACTACCCCGCCGCCTCCGCGGACAGCGACTTTCAACCCGTCTTCGCCAGGCTGCAGGAGCAGCTCGCCGACGCGCCGTCGACTTTGTTCAATTCCGCCACGAAACTCGGCAGACGCCTGGATCATATGAGCGTCTACGATTGGATCGAGCTTCACGTTCCGGGCGGACATGGCTCGCAGCTCGGGGCCTATCTCGACAGCGCCTACAACCAGGAATACGGGCTCGACACGTCGCTTCAAAGCAGCTTGAATCTCGTCTACCTGCTCGGCTTCCAACCGAAGTCGGGGCCCTGGCAAATTTACGGGGAGTCCGACGAACGCTACAGTATCCTGGGCGGCAACCAGCTCTTGCCGGAAGCCATCGCCGCGAGCCTCCCCAGCGGGAGCGTGATCACAGGGTCGGCGCTTACTGGCATCCGGCTCACCCAAGGTGGAGGTTATGCTCTGACCTTCAAGAGCGCGGCCGGTTCGAACACGGTGAAGGCCGACGCCGTGATCCTCGCGCTTCCTTTTAGCGTGTTGCGAAAAGTGGACACCGCCTCGGCGGGATTCGACGAACTCAAGCAAACCGCCATTCAGGAACTCGGCTACGGCACGAACACGAAACTGTCCCTGCAATTCAGCAAACGATACTGGAACCTGACGGGAAGCTGGGGAACGGGTGACGGCAACATTTATACAGATTTGTTCTTCCAGAACGCATGGGACTCATCGCGCGGCCTCGATGGCCAGACCGGCGTTCTCACGGCGTTCATGGGCGGGAGCAACGGAGCCTCGTTCACGGGGCCCGCGTCGCCATACGCCTTCGCTGCGACTGACGGGTATGTCAGGAAATACGCCGTGGACTTTCTCTCGCAGCTCGAAAATGTCTGGCCGGGGGTCAGCAGATACTGGAACGGCTTGGCGACCCTGAGCAGGCCGTGGGCCGACCCCAATCTCCTCGGAAGCTACTCATGCTGGCTGGTCGGGCAGTACACGAAATTCGCCGGCTACGAGCGCGTCCGACAGGGAAACTGTCATTTCGCAGGCGAACACTGCTCCATGAATTTTCAAGGGTTTATGGAGGGGGGCGCCAGGGCAGGCGCCCGCGCCGCTCGGCAGATCATGAAGGTTGACGCTGCGGACCTCTGACCAAGCTTAATAAAGACGAACCTGGCCTCAGGATTCCGGGAAATTACGAACGGGGATAAGGGGCGCTCGCCGTTCAGCTCTTCCTTTAACCGACTTGGGCAGTGCGATTGATCTGGCGCGCGCCATAGGGCGGCAGCCGCCAAGCCGCCGCCCTCGGGATCAGACCGTCTCCGCTAGAAGAGCCTCGACCCGACTTGCCAGCTTCCGCTCACGCAGAGCGCTGAACGGCTTGAGCAGCGCTCGCACCTCGCAGAGGACCATGTCGACCTCAGGGTCCCCCGCTGCGAGTTGGAGCAAAGCGCGCCCGTACTTGAGCCTCTGATCGAGGTCCGGCGGCCGCTCGCCGCGCGTCTCGGGATAAGCGAGATCGCTCATCGCGTGCGACCACGGCGTTTCGAGAAGCGGCTGGATCTCCTCAAGATACGCCTCGGCAAGACCGTCGAGCGGGTCGATGCGCCAGCGGCGTGACTCGATGAGGCCGGCGAGCACACAACATTCCTGGGCCGCCACGCTCATTCCCTGGCCGAGGATCGGAGGGAAGCGACAGGCCGAGTCGCCAAGCGGGATCAGCCCGCGCGGGAATCGGTCGAGCCGGTGGTAAGCGCAGCGCACGCCGCACGGCATTCTGAACCGCGCAATGTCACCGACCCGTTTGGCGCCGCGAATCGCGCGGTGGATGGTCGGCATCCGGAATGACGCGACAAATTCCATGAAGCCATCGATGTCGCCGGGAGGTGCTTTGCCGTGATTCTCGGCCAGGGAGACCGACCAGCGGCCGCCCTCCATGGGAACGATGACGCCGTGGCGGCTGCTCTGTGGCGAAGCCGGCGCGTGGATCACCGCGAGCCAGTCGGTCGGCGCGTCCTTGGGCTTCTCGAAGACGAGGGTGGAATAGGCCTGGTCCATACCGATTTC
>DASYBN010000246.1:0-5265 GCA_036500785.1 Acidobacteriaceae bacterium | reverse complement strand
GTCTTTCTTGCCGGACGCGAAGGCTTCTCCGGTGTTGCGGCGCTCTTCGATCTCCCCGAGATGACCCACGGAGTGGTCGTGCAGGTTGCCGGACGCGGATGCCGCATGCGCGCGGCAGCCTTTCGCGACGCCGTGCATTCGATCCCAACGCTGCGCGGGCTGGTGTACCGCGTGCTCTACACGCGCATGGTGCTTGCAACGCAGAGCGTGCTCTGCAATCGGCTGCATGAGGTCGAGCAGCGTCTCGCGCGCTGGCTGCTCACGCTCGCCGATCGCGTCGAGTCGGACCAGGTGCTCGTTACGCAGGAGTACATCGCCGAGATGCTGGGCGCGCGTCGCTCCACCGTGACCGTTGCGGCAGGCGCTCTGCAGGAGCGCGGGCTGATCACCTACTCGCGCGGCAAAATCACCATCCTTGACCGTCCGCGGCTGATTAACGCCGCGTGTGAGTGCTACTCGATCGTTGAGGCGGCGCACCGGCGTGTGTGGGGCGAGCCGGAGCGCTAACGCTTCGCCTCCGCCGGCAGCGTCCACAGATCGTGTGTGTGCAGAACTCCAAGAACGGCGCTACCCGGCGTACCGTCCTCCGTCACGACCAGTGACGTAATCCGGTACCGTTCCATGATCTCCAGCGCCTCCGGCGCAAGCGGCTGTGGCGCGATGGTGTGCGGCGAGCGGTTCATCACTTCGGCTGCGGTCTTATGGAACGCCGCAGGTCCGTCGCGCTCCAGCAGCCGACGCAGATCGCCGTCGGAGAGGACGCCCAACAGCCGGCCTGCCTGCTGCACGGTCGTCATGCCGAGCCGTTTCGCGCTCATCTCGTGCACAATCTCGGGCAGGCTCGCGTCCGGCGCAACCACGGGGATGGCCTCTGCGCCGTGCATCAGCCGGGCGACCGGCATCAATCGGCGGCCCAGCTGCCCGCCCGGATGCAGCTCTGCGAAGTCATCGGCACGGAAGCCCAGCCGCCGGCTCACATCCATCGCCAGCGCGTCGCCGAGCGCCAGCATCGCCGTTGTGGAGGCGGTCGGCGCCAGCTGATGCTGACACACCTCCTTGCCCACACTCACGTCCAGCACATGGTCGCTGGCCTGCGCCAGCGATGAGCCTACGCATCCGCAGAGGCTCACCAGCGTCACCTGCAGCCGCGGAAGCACCGGCAACAGCCGCAACAGCTCTTCCGTTTCGCCGGAATACGAGAGCGCAATCATCACATCGCCGCGCGCGACGATCCCAAGGTCGCCGTGCAACGCCTCGCTTGGATGCAGAAAGCAAGCAGGCGTCCCGGTAGAGACCATCGTCGCGGCAACCTTGCGCGCGATCAGACCGCTCTTGCCGATGCCGGTCAGAATGGCGCGATGCCCGTTGCGCGCGGCATCGGCCAGTAACTTCGCGACGCGCTCGAACGTCTCCCCCGCAGCCCCCTCCAGCCGCGTCGCGAGCTGCTCCAGCGCTGCCGCTTCCACCCGCACCAGCGCAGCGGGGCTTGGGCTCTCAGGCGTCTGCGCAGCTTCGCTCGAGTTCGTGTGAATGGGTCGCAAACTGACGCCCATGCTAGCAGAGCGCATCCGCGCTGCGCCCGCGCGTAAACTTGTACCAGCAGCGAAAGGGGAATCGAATCGTGGCACGTCGATTTGCAGTGCTTGCAATCATGATCGCGCTTATTGGCGTGCTCTTCTGGGCGGGCGTACACAACCTGCGTCACCGGCGCATGGTCAGCGAAGGCAACCGCGTCACGCTGCTTCCCGCGTCTCCCGCTACCGACGACTCCCCCGCTCCGGAGGCCGAGGGCGCCGAGCTTCGCGGCAAGCCAGCCCCAGCGTTTACGCTCACAGACGTCTCCGGCAAGAAGGTTTCGCTGGCCGAGTTCAAAGGCCATCCGGTCGTCGTAAACTTCTGGGCCACATGGTGCGGGCCCTGCAAGCTCGAAATGCCCTGGTTCCAGGAGTTCTCTTCCAAGTACAAGGGCCAGGGCCTCGAAGTACTCGGTCTCTCGCAGGATGATGGCGCCTCGCGCGGCGATGTCGCCGACGCCGCGAAGAAGATTGGCGTGAACTACACGATTCTCATGCCCGATGAAAAGGTTGCGAAGCAGTACGGCGGCGTCGACTACCTGCCCGAGACCTTCTACATCGACCGCGAAGGAAAGGTCATCGACGTAACCGCCGGCGCGCCCAGCAAGGACCAGATGGAGGCGCTGATTCAGAAGACCATCGCCGCAGGTGGTGCGTGAAGCGAAGGAACGCCGCCAGCAGAGATCTGAAGGTGCAACTCGCCGCGATTGCCTTCTGCGTTCTCTCCCTGACAGCGCTACCCACCTCTGCGCAAATTCAACTCGGCGGGTTGGGGCAAACAGATCGCGCCGGCGAAGCGAAGAAGCAGCACGTGGAACTGCTTACAGACGCAATCGAAGTCACCGCGAACAAGGCGCAGCAGGTTGAGCTCCGCTTTCGCGTCGAGCCCGGATTCCACATCAACTCGCACCACCCGAAGGACGAGCTGTTGATCCCCACTGAGCTCAAGCTGGATCCGGCTTCACTGCACGTCGCGGACGAGCAGTATCCTTTGGGTTCGCGCTTTCATCTCGCGACCGGCAATGGCGAGGACCTCGACGTCTACGAGGGCGAGTTCCGCGTGTTGATGAAGGTCGAAGCCCCACACGGCACCTCGACGCTCACCGGCACGCTCCGCTACCAGGCCTGTGATAACGCCGCATGCTTTCCCGCAAAGAGGCTGCCGGTGAAGATTGCGGTGGCTGCGCACTAATGCTGTGAAAATGAGAGCACGTTGCCGTCAGGGTCTTTGAACCACGCTACCTTCGCTCCGCTAGGTGAGTTCCAGATGCCGCGCGCGTCCTGCTCCATGAAATCGAAGCGGAGGAACTCGACACCCTTGGCTGCAAGCTCATCCACACTGCTCTCAATATCGCGCGTTTCCCAGCCGAAGATCGTGAACTGTGCAGGCTGAAACTCGCCGACGCGCACAACGCGCAGCATGATGTCTCCCGCAAGACGGAAGACCAACGCGAACTGATCGTCGCTCACGAACGTGAGGCCTAGCGTGCCCTCGTAGAAGGCCCGAGCCGCTTCCGCATTGCGGGTCGGAATGAAGCCGATGGGGCGCAGCGAGGCTGGAGTCATGACCGCCAGCTTACGCCTCACATAACCTAACGGCGAACTTTTTTCTGCGCCTCGATGAAGCGGCGAACGCGGTCAATGGAGCGCGCTTTGCCAAAGACGATCAGCGACTCCATCAGCGGAGGCGACTGTGTGCTTCCCGTAATGATCGCGCGCAGCAGCATGAAGTTCTCCTTCACACTCCAGCCCCTTTCTTCGCCGAGCGTCTTCATCGCAGCTTCGATCGCTTCGGCCTCCCAGGCTGCGCCTTCAAGCGCGGTCAACTGCTCCGAAGCAAATGCCAGCGTCTCCTCCGCCGTGCGCTTCTTCGGAACCCAGACCGACTCTGCCGGCATAACGTTTTCCTTGAAGAAGAAGTCAGCCATGTCGCCGAACGCGCCGAGCGTGTCGATGCGGGTCTGCACCAGCGGCGCAATCGCTCTGAGATAGGCGTCGGAGAAGACCGTCGCGCGCATCGCCGCGAAGAAATCATCGGCTGACAGCTTCCGCAGATACTCGCCGTTCATCCAGCGCAGCTTGACGAGATCGAAGACCGGCCCGCCAAGCGAAATCCGCGAGAAGTCGAAGCGCTCGAGCATTTCCTCGACCGAAAAAAGATCGGCCTGCTTGGTGTCGAGTCCCTTGCTGACGATCTCCTGCTCCGTGGCGTGGGGCATACCTCCGCCCATCAGGCCGAGGAAGTTGATCATCGCCTGCGGCAGAAATCCCGCATCGCGATAGTAGTTCAGCGAGACAGGATTCTTGCGCTTGGAAATCTTGCTCTTATCCGCATTGCGCAGCAGCGGCATATGCCAGAAGCGCGGCAGCTCCCATCCGAACGCCTTGTACAGCAGCACGTGTTTCGGCGTGGACGAGATCCACTCCTCGGCACGAATCACATCGGTGATGTGCATCAGGTGGTCGTCGACGACGTTCGCGAGGTGATAGGTCGGGTAGCCATCGGACTTGAGCAGCACCTGATCATCGACGTTGAAGTGATCGAAGGTAATCTCGCCACGCAGCTCGTCGCGAAAGCTCGTTGACCCTTCGAGCGGCACCTTGAGGCGCACGGTGAACGGCTTGCCTGCGGCGAGGTTCGCGTCGATCTCCGCCTGCGAGAGATTGCGCGAAGCGCCAGCGTACTTCGGCGGCTGTTTGGCCGCAATCTGCGCCTTGCGCTCGGCCTCGAGCTCCTCGGGCGTCTCAAACGCGCGGTAAGCATGCCCGCTGGCGAGCAGCTTCTCGCAGTACTCGCGGTAGATTTCCGTGCGTTCCGACTGGCGGTACGGTCCATACGGGCCCCCAACGTCGGGGCCTTCGTTCCAGTCCAGGCCCAGCCATCGCAGCGCGTCAAAGATCATCTGCTCGCTGGTAGGGACGAACCGCGTACGGTCCGTGTCCTCGATCCGCAGGACGAACTTGCCGCCGCGCTGCGCAGCGAATAGATAGTTCAGCAGGCCGATGTAGGCGGTGCCCACGTGGGGGTCGCCGGTCGGTGAGGGGGCGATGCGGACGCGGACGGGGCGGGAGGGGCTGGTCTCTAAACTCATGGGTACTCAATGATTTTAAGCCGAAGATCCATGAGTCACCTTTTGCTAATGAGAATGCATCTAACTTATTCCTCAACTTCCAGTCGTCGGGCCCAGCTTTTTATCCAGAAACGAAGGGGTAAGACATGGGAAATCGGTTCGCTAAGCATTTGACTCTTTTTGCTCTGCCGGTTCTCGCAGGGATGGTGTTTACGGCCTCCCAGGCAAGGGCGGACGCTTACAGCTTCTCAATCAACGGCAGCGGTATGAGCGCCTCCGGCGTTATTCACGTCTCGAACACCGGGCCGTTCGGTGCCTATACCGTTACAGGAATCACCGGCACCTTCACTGACTCAACGAACGGCTTCTCCGGATCGATCAGCGGACTGGAGCCCGCGGGTCCGCCCGTGACAAACGGAATGAATACGTTCTTCTCGGCGCCGGCGTTCACGTCGTCGGGATTTTCGTACGACAACCTGTTCTGGCCAGGGGGCAATTCGCCGGCTGTCTGTGTCGACGCTCCCGTGTTCTTTGGCGGCGACTTCGATATCTATGGCCTGGCATTCGACGTAACCGGCGGCTACACGGTCGACCTATGGAGCGACGGCGCCCTGGGTGGC
>DASYBN010000245.1:0-5724 GCA_036500785.1 Acidobacteriaceae bacterium | reverse complement strand
AGCGAATGTTCCGCAGTTCATCCGCGAGCATTACCACCGCATCGTCGCGTTTCATCTGCGCGACTACAAGGACGGCCACCTGGTGACGCTGGGGACGGGAACGTTCCCGCTGAAAGAGGTAGCCGCCGCGATCAAGCAGACCGGCTGGCGCGGATGGATTGAAAACGAAGAGGAGCGAGAGAACCTCTCGCATAACGGAGCGCAGGTGATCGAACCCGCTTATCGGGCTATGAAGGAGGCGTTCTCATCATGAACCGCCGTGAGTTTTTGCAGGCCGGCGCCGCCTTCGGCGCAATCTCTTCCGCGGGCATGAGTGCGCGCTCCTACGCTGCGGTGGTGGGAGCGAACGATCGCGTCTCACTGGGCATCATCGGGCTCGGCCGCCGCGGGCTGATTGTAGGCAGCGCGTTCGTGCAGGACCCTCGCGTGCGCCTTGTGGCGCTGTGCGATGTTTATGGCGAGCAGACGCGCAGGTTCCAGGCAAAGATGGGAGAGCATGCCGCCCAGGCGGCCGTTTCGGTGCGGTATCAGGAACTGCTCGCGCGCAAGGACGTTGATGCGGTGTACATCGCCACGCCGGATCACCTGCACGTGATGATCGCGAGCGATGCGCTGCAGGCCGGCAAGCATGTGTATCTCGAGAAGCCGACCGTGCACCACTGGAAGGATCGCACCCGGCTGCAGCAGGCTGCGGCGCAGAGCGGGAAGCTGCTGCAGTGCGGAACGCAGCAGCGCAGCGGAGCGCATTACGCGCAGGCGAAACAGGAGTTCTTTGACGGCGGCAAGCTGGGCAAGGTGGTTCTTGTCCGCGCGGTGTGGCACAACTTTCCGTGGCAGCGGCGCGAGCTGCCGGATACACCGAAGCCTGAGGATCTCGACTGGAACCTGTTCCTCGGGCCGGCGCCGAAGGTTCCGTATGAGTATCCGCGTTACACGTCGTGGCGGTCTTTTCCGGACTACGGCGGAGGCGTGCTGGCCGACATTCTCACGCACTGGGTGGATGTGGCGCAGTGGATGCTTAATGACGCGCAGCCGGTGCGGGCGTCGTCCCTCGGCGGTCTGTATGACCTTCACGGATATTTTCAGAACCCCGACACGGTCAGCGCGATTGTGCAGTACAAAGACTGGAATCTGAACTTCGAATCCAGTGTGCTTTCGCTGAAGGATGAACATCCGTCTGTGTTCTTCGAGGGCACGAACGGAAATCTGAACATCACGCGTGAGGGCTACACCTACACTCCCCATCAGGGCGAGCCTGTGAACTTCAAATCAACGCAGGATCTTGAAGTGGCGCATACCAGGAACTTCCTGGATGCGATCACCACTGGATCACCGGTCAGTGCGCCGCTCAGTGCGGGTATTCAAGCAACGCTTCCGGTGCAAATGTGTCTTGCGTCGTACTGGGCCCACAAAAACATCAGCCCAAACGATCTTTCGTAACAGGGCTGATAGAAGTCTGTACCACCCGCTGCACTCCAATTCGTTCTTCGAGGATGCCATGGTCGCCGAGCTCCGCAAAATCTCTTACATCGTCCTGACCGGTCTGCTGCTGTTTTTCATCGCAGCGGCCGGACACGCGCAATCAACGGGCAGCATTACAGGTACGGTGAGCGATCCGAGCGGCGCTTCCATTCCGGCCGCTTCCGTGACAATCGCAGATCCTGCCACTGGTCTAAGCAGAACTGTGGTGACGAACGGTCAGGGCGCGTTCACGTTTCCTGATGTGCCCATCGGCACCTATGCGATGACCGTCTCGAAGACAGGCTTCGCGACGCAGAAGCGCTCGGCGCAGGAGCTGCTCACGGGGCAGACCATTGGTCTGGACATCGTTCTCGCGATCGGCTCCAACGTGGAGACGGTCGAGGTGACCGACACGGAACAGATCAAGACGTCAACGTCGGAGGTCTCGGTCACGATCGATCAGAAGCAGATGCAGGATCTGCCGCTGAACCAGCGCAATCCGATCCAGCTCACCTCACTGACGCCGGGTGCTGTGCTGACGACGACCGGCACCGAGAGCGGACAGCAGGACCAGACCGGCATCTCAGTCAACGGCCTCAGGCCCACGCAGAACAACTTTCAGCTGGATGGCGTGACGTTCCAGAACCGCTTCTTCGACTCTGTGCCGACGATGCCGAGTCCGGACGGCTTGCAGGAGTTCACGATGCAGGCGGCGAACTTCAGCGCGGAACATTCCGGCGCGGGAGCGTTGGTGCAGTTATCGTCGCGCTCGGGAACGAACCAGTTGCACGGCGATGCGTTCGAATTTATCCGCAACACCGTTCTGAACGCGTACAACTACTTCCCGGCGAAGGTGAATGGGAAGATCACCAATCCGCCGTTCAAACTGAACCAGTTCGGCGGAACGGTGGGCGGCCCGATCATCATCCCGCACATCTACAACGGGCGCGATAAGACGTTCTTCTTCTTCTCGGCGGAAGACCTGCAACGCCGCTCGAGCCCGACGACGGCGGTGATCTATCTGCCAACGGCCGCAGAACTTCGCGGAGACTTTTCGGCTTTCCTGCCGAACGGCGGTACCTGCCCGGCGGCCGCTGCGGGTTTGGCGACGTCGCAATGCAAGCAGATCTATGATCCGGTGACGCACGCGGCGATTGCGGGCAATATCATCACGACTCCCATCGATCCGCTGTCTGCGGCGGTCGCGGCACAATACACCAGCCCATTGCTTGCCAACGCCGATCCGACTTCGGGCAAGTACACCACCTTCGAGAATCAGAACATCGACAGCACGCAGTACCTCATTAAGGTCGATCAGCAGATTGGAAGCAAGGACCAGTTCAACGCGCGGTACTTCTACAACCAGAACAATTTCCAGCGTCCCTTCGCAGCACCGCTGGGCTTCTATGGAGCGAACTACTTCCGCAATCAGAACCTGGCGCTCAGCGACATTCACACGTTCAGCAACACCTTGACGGCGCACGTCTACCTGAGCGCGGGTCGCTATGCGCGCACGCAGGTGCCGTACGCTCCGGGGCTAAAGACTCTGCAGGATCTGGGAGCAACGGGCGTTCCGCTCGGAACGAACGTTCCGATCTTTCCGGGTGTTCGCTCCAACATCTCCGGATACGTGAATATCTTCTCCGGCGGTGCTCTGACGCAGGCGCCGACGAGTTACGAGGTGCGGGTCGAGGTGGCCAAGCAGCTCGGACGCCATACGCTGAATATGGGCTTCAGCTATGAGCGGACGCTGACCAATGCGGTCGATTATTCGTACACGCCGGGCGATAACACCTTCAATGGATCTCGCACGGAGTCGGCCAGCGGAAGTGGCGGCAACGTTGTCGCGGACTTCTACTACGGGCTGGACTCCGCATTCTTCCAGGACAACGGTCGTAAGTTCTACCTGCGCCAAAACCGGCCGGCGGCATTCATACAGGATGACTGGAAGCTGAGCCGGAAACTGACAATCAATGCGGGATTGCGCTATGACCCGTGGCTTCCGCCAATCGATGAGAATGACACGCTCACGGGCTTCATTCCGGGTCAGCAATCAAAGGTTGCACCGGGTGCGCCAGCGGGACTCCTGTTCGTCGGCGACGCCGGCATTCCGAATACGATCTATCACAACAACCTGAAGGACTTTGCTCCGAGGCTTGGGTTCGCTTACAACGTGGATGGGCGCGGCTATACGGTTGTTCGCGGAGCCTACGGAATTTTCTACGGCTTTCCTGAAGGATTGCTGTATCAGCGCACAGACGCCACCCAGCCGGTTGATCTTTATTACAGCCTCAACTCTCCCGCGGCTCCCTGGGAGAACATCTACGAGGGAGTTCCTGGAGGCAATCCGTTCCCACGTGGTCATGTGGATCCGAGCGATTTCGCGAACTACACCTTTATTTTGCCTGTCTCGGGTGGAGTGCTGAATCCGAAGGCGAAGGTGGCCTACTCGCAGGATTACAACCTGACCGTCGAGCAGCGGCTCCCCGGAAACTATGCTCTTTCCGTCGCTTACGTCGGCAATCATGTGTTGCACGTAATGAGTTCGCGACAGTTCAATCCGGCGGTCTGCGCGCCCGGCGTCATCTGCCCAACGATCAACAACACTGCTTGCCTGGCAACCTGCACATCAAGTGGAACCAACGAGAACGCCCGTCGCCTCTATCCGGGTCTCGGCGCGATGGAGATGGCCGACTCGTATCAGTATGCGATTTACAACTCGCTTCAGGTCACGGTGACGCACCGCGTCTCGCGTGGGCTGACGCTGTTGGGCAACGTTGTGTGGGGCAAGATTATCGACAACGGCTCCGGTGCTAACGAGGGAATTGCGGGCCCACCAAACCCGTTCAACTTAAACTCCTCGCGCGGGCCAGCTGACTTTGACCAGCGCATTCGCGCCAATATATCCGCGAACTACCGGGTGAAAGATACCGCCCACAGCGGCATCGGGGCCGTGTTTCTCAACGGATGGCAGGTGAACGCGATCCTTCAGTCTCAGACCGGTTTGCCGTTCACGGTGACCAGCGGCACGGACCGTTCTCTATCGGGAATCGGCAACGATTACGCAGACGCGGTGCCGGGTGTGAACCCCCACCGGCCGGCGGGAGTGGACTACCACAAGGAGTTCTTCAACACTGCGGCGTTCGTGCCGGCTGCACTCGGCACCTTCGGCGATGTGCACCGCAATAACCTTACAGGTCCGGGATATCAGGAGCTCGATGGGTCGTTCTTCAAGGACTTCTTCACGGAACACCGCGTTCACGGCCAGTTCCGCGCAGAAGGATTCAATCTTCTGAATCACGCGAACTTCGCGAATCCGTCGTCGGCCGTAAACTCGGGCAGCTACGGTCAGCTGACGGGAACGGCATCCAGCACAGGAACCGGTACCACGGGACTGCCGCGCGTCTTTCAGTTCGGAGCGAAGGTACTCTTCTAATAGGAACCGCGCCAAGTACGCCGGGGGGTTAGCTGACCCCGGTGTGCATTGGTGGTTGTCTTGAGGGGTGTCTGAGATGAGCAGCGCGGGACCAGACGAGCCTCTGCTTGTGCCGGGGGATCTGACGGTCAAGAAGAGCTGCTGTGCGCCCTCCGCAGGAGAGCGACTGCAGATCGAGGTGAACGGTGCTCGGCTCGGTTCGAGGGACGATCCAACAGAGCGGATGGTTCGTCTTGCCGGCGGCGCGTTTCTGATGGGAACGGACTACGAACAGTCCTTCCCGGACGATGGCGAGGGACCGGTTCGTGAGGTGACGATCGATCCGTTCTGGATGGATCGTGTTCCTGTCACGAATGAGCTCTTCGGCAGGTTTGTGCGCGAGACGGGGTACGTGACTGAGGCCGAGAGGTTCGGCTGGTCGTTCGTGTTTTGGGCGCACATTCCTCAGCGCCGTTTTCGCGAGCTCGTGGAAGACACGGTGGCTGCCGCACCGTGGTGGTGCAAGGTGCGGGGTGCCTCGTGGAACTCTCCTGAGGGCCCGGGCTCCGACGTGGATTCGCGTGCAACACATCCTGTCGTTCACGTCTCATGGAACGACGCATCGAAGTTTTGCGAGTGGTCGGGCCAACGGCTGCCGACTGAAGCGGAGTGGGAGTATGCCGCGCGCGGTGGACTGGTCCAGAAGATCTATCCCTGGGGCGATCAGCTGCGGCCGAACGGACTGCATCTTTGCAACATTTGGCAGGGAGTGTTTCCGGATCACGACACTGGGGACGATGGCTTCACCGGCACGTGTCCGGTGGATGCGTTTCCGCCGAATGGATTCG
>DASYBN010000244.1:0-4797 GCA_036500785.1 Acidobacteriaceae bacterium | reverse complement strand
AGCTGATTGTCTTCTTGTGAACGTCGAGCCCGATGTAATACATATGTTTGTTGAGGAGCCTCCATGGTTGTTCTCTGAATCAACGTCCCCGTTGAGTTCAGCCTTTTTGTACACCACGCGCTCGACTTACATTCAAACAATTCATCCAGAGTTCCCATCAAGCCGTTTGGTCGGCGGGACGTTCCAGCAGCGAACGATCCCGCCTGATTGTGCCCATCTTTCACGCCAGATGTGTCCGCGCTGGCTACCCGGCTGAGTCATAACAAGATCATCCGGACCAGCCCGTGGGATATGCTTCCACCCACAAACCGGTCCGCGCGTGGGTGCTTCGACGCTGCGTTATTCGCCTCTAAGGGCACGGAGCGGGTCCGTCCGCATTACCCGAAGCGCCGGTATCAGGCACGCCGTGATCGCGGCGATCACCATTACCGCGAAGGCCTCGGCGAACACCGCAGGATCCCAGGGGCTCACCTTGTAGAGAAGGTCACCCATGAGGCGCGTTGTTCCAGCAGCGACCCCTGCTCCCACCACGATGCCTACCACTGCGAGCCCGATCCCGTAGCGCATCACCACCCTTAGCAGGTCGGAGCCTTCCGCTCCGAGAGCCATGCGCAGCCCCAGCTCGCGCGTTCTCTGCGAGACCGAGTACGACATGACTCCGTACAACCCCACCGCCGCCAGCAGCAGCGCCATCGCGCCGAACGCCGTCAGCAGCGTGAACGCCGCGTGTTGGCTCCAGCTTGTGCGATCGATCTGCTCGCGCATGGTGATTACTTCTGTAGGCGCCAGGCTCGCGTCGAAGGCCTTCACCTCCCGCGCGAGCGCATTCGCCGTCGCCGCCGGGCCAAGCCGCGCACGAATCTGGATCGACTCCCCCGGGTTTGAGCCTTGCCGCAGTGCCGTGTAAAAGTACGGCTGCGGAGTCTCGCGAAAGCTCCAGTACTTGGAGTTTCTCGCGACTCCCACCACCTGCAGCCAACGTTCGTTCACCTGAAGGCGCCTACCGATCGGGTTCGCACCGTGCCAGAAGCGCTCCGCCATCGTCTGGTTGACCACAGCGACTGGCAGTGCAGTTTCGTTATCGGCGCGTGTAAAATCCCGGCCGGAGAGCAGTGGAATTCCCATGGTGGCGAAATAGCCCGGCCCGACCTCGTTATACTCGACGGTGGGCTGCTCGCCTCTCTCGAACACGAACCCGTCTACCGCGATCGGCGCCGACGCCGGGAGCCGGTAGCTGAACGGAACACTGCGCGTCCACGTCGCCGATTCGATGCCGGCCAGACCGTTCAGGCGCTCGGCCAACTGGTCCTGGAATGTGCGAATGCTTGCAAGGTCATATCCGGCCGAATCCATATCGACGCTCGAGACCAGTGCATTGGCTGTCGAGAAGCCCGGATCGGTTTCGCGCATCGCTTGGAGGCTTTTCACCAGCAGCCCGATTCCGGTCAGCAGAGTGAAGCTCAGCGACACCTGAACCAAAACCAGCACGGAGCGGATCCACGTCTTGCCGCGACCTCCCACCACGCTGGCGCCTTCCGCGTTCATCGCGCCGGCTAGATCGACATTGCTCGCCTGCCACGCCGGAACCAGGCCGAACAGTACCGTCGCAATTACACATACTGCCGCGCTCAGGACCAGCACGCGCCAGTCCATTCGCGCAGGCAGATTGACTACGACGCCGGCGGGCATGGGCCGGAAGAGTAGCCGTATCGCGTTGCGGCACGCATTCGCAACTAGCAGGCCGCAACCTGCTGAAACCATCGAGAGAATGAGTCCTTCCGTAAGCAGTTGCTTCACCAGCCGTGCGCGCTCGGCGCCCACTGCGAGCCGCACCGCCATTTCGTGCCGCCGCCCGAACGAGCGCACGAGCAGCAGGTTGCCTACATTGGCGCACGCGATCAGCAGCACCAGGCACGCCACCACCAGCGAGATTCGCAGCGTCGGCAGCAGTGCGCCCGCGTTATTGAACGGCGTCTGCCAGAGTGCATACAATTGGAACCCGCGGCCGCGATTCGTCGCCGGATACGCGGTACCGAGGCGCCCCGCCACCGCCGAAATCTCCGATTGCGCCTGCGCCATAGTGACCCCTGGCTTGAGAAACGCGAAGCCCTCGATCCATCGCTCGCCGCGATTTTCGAGCTTGTATCCGCCGCCTTCGAATGCCTCCTCCATCGACGCCGGAACCCAGAATTGGAACGAGTACCCGACGAAGGTGCCGTAAAACCCTTCCGGCGTCACACCGATGATGGTATAGAGCACGCCATTGAGGCGCTGCTGGCCGCCAATGATGGCGGGATCGCCGTGATAGCGCTTCTGCCATGCGTCATAGCTGATCATGACAACGGGATGCGCGTTGCGGCCCGTGTCTTCAGACGGTTTGAACGTGCGGCCCATAACGGGACGGATTCCGAGAACGTCGAAGTAGTTTGAGGAAACGACGCTCCCAGTGGCTGTTTCGGCCCGAGCGCCTAAGCTCAGGGTTGCGCCGCCGATGTGCTCAGCAATGAACGCCTCCGACAGCTTGCAGTTTTTTTGCAGATCCTGAAAATCGGGCCAGGAAATGTCCGTGCGGCCGTTGCGGTCGGTGCCGGTCATTGCGAACATGCGCTCCTGCCGCGCGACCCTCGGGAATGGACGCAGCAGAATACCTTCGATCCAGCTGAAGACCGACGTGGTCGCAGCGATGCCAAGCGTCAGGCAGAGCACCGCGAGCACCGAAAATCCCGGACTGCGGAGCAGCACCCGGATACCGATACGTAGGTCGTGAAACATAATCACAGCCTCCTGAGCAGCGCTCGATCCACGCGTGCGGCCACGTGCGTCATTAGATGATAAGCCGAGCCCATGATCAGCCAACTCACTGCGGTCGCAACGAGCGCGGATGAAGAGGGATGGAAGAACACCGCGCCCAACACTCCGAAGCACGCGAGCGCGGCGCCAAGCCGCAACGCCGGATGACGAACAGCAACTTGGATGCCTCGCAGCAAAGCGCCGTTGGCAAACCCGAACAGGATAAACTGCGGCGGGAGGCCGGCCGCGACAAACACGGCGAGCAGTCCCACGGCAACCATGGCAAGAACCGCGAGGGGCCGTTCGAAGAATCTTCCCAGAGAGAGTAGCCCTAGATATGCCGCGGCGCTTGCCAGAATATCGAGTGCCACGACTGCGGTGTGCGATGAACCGAATACGAGCCTCGCAGGGAGGCCGAAGCCGAACATCATCCCCACCTCTATCGGGATTGCCGCCGCTGAAATGACAACACTCACCACCACAGTGGCTATCAGGAACCCGCCGAGATGCAGCGCTATCCGCTCGCGCCGGTAGACCGACGCAAACTGCCGCGCAATCTGTCGCGGATCGCCGAATCGCTCCAGCAACAGGCGCTCGATCTCCTCCTGGCCGCGTCCGCTCTGTCGCCCGGCGCTCACGAAATCTTCCACGTGCGCCCGCAACTCACGCAGCACTTCGCGGCGGCGCTTCTCAGACGGAATCCGCGATGCGGCCATGATTTCGTCAATCAACCGATCGCTCACCGTCATCTCACTTGCTCCCGAGCACGGCATTCACGGCGCCGCTCAGCTGCTGCCATTGCCTTTCGTACTCCTGCGCGGCCTTTTGCCCCTTGTTAGTTAATGAATAGTATTTACGCTCGCGACCGTTGTCGCCGGTGCGCCACTCTGGCCTCACGAGTCCCTTCTTTTCGAGCTGGTGCAGGGCCGGGTAGAGCGTGCCTTCCTTGAATTCGAATGTGTTCGCGCTGCGCACCGCAGCAGCCTGAAGAATTTCGTAGCCGTACATCTCGCCGCGTGAAAGCAGGTTCAACAGCAGCAGACTGATGCTTCCCTTGAGCAGCTCACGGTCAATTTCCATCCCGCACCCTCGTGCCTTGTAATGCAAGGTATCACGCTCGCCGCAGTACGTCAACACGCGGCTGGGAGTCTCTTCAGTCAGGACGGGTGACGACAGATCCGGAAACTGACGTGACGGGACTTGCCGTATCTACCTTGCAGTTTCCGGATCGCCGACCACCTGGAAGTTGCACGGATTGAGTCAGCCGATATTCTATTGCCGGGCTTGCCGCACCATTTCGACGAGCACTTGCCGTGTCTCCTGGGGGTTAGCGACCTCGTGGAGAAAGTTGATGCGAACCCCTTTGACACCATCCTTCGTCTTCAATCGAAGAGAGAATCCCAGGCGGTCGACGGAAGTCATGGTTGCCTCGGTCGCTTCAAGCTGCGAATGAGACCGGGCCAGCAGGATCATCGCATCGACGTGGTCGGCATTCATGTGAGCGAGAATCCCGGCTGACGCCTCGACCAGCGGGTCAGGGGTAGCCTGTTCGTACTCCCCAACCTCAACCCATCCCATCACGCCAAAGCCACCAACGTAGTAGATGTCGATGGGCTGAAGCCTGAAGAAGCCGAAGTCGGAGAACTCAACCCAGTAGCGGCTATTCTCGTGTCGAGCGAGGTATGTCTCCCGAGCAGAAGCTGTCTCCTCTTGTGGCACCGGCTCGGCATTACCAATCAAGGTCGCCCTAGCAGCTCCGAGCGGATCGCCATCGGCGTTCGCCTGTGCGACGAAGAGGCTGCATCGCGCGTCGGTCTTGAGGTTTTGGGTGTGCATGGCCATGTTGCTGATCAGGAAGAGCGGCCGCCCTGCAGAATCGAGCGCGAAGGGCATAAGGGAACCGAAGGGAAATCCAGGATGCTTGCGGGAGACTGTCAACAGGGTGGCGATCGAGGTTAGCGAGATGAGGGTGCGGACACGTTCAGCGTGGCTTGGCTCGGGAAGCTG
>DASYBN010000243.1:0-3417 GCA_036500785.1 Acidobacteriaceae bacterium | reverse complement strand
ACGCAGACCGATTCGAACATTGTCGAGAGCGAGAGGAGCTTTTCAATCGGTGCGGGAACGACGTACTTGCCCTTCGATGTTTTGAACTCCTCTTTCAAGCGGCCGATGATACGCAACCGGCCCTGCTTGTCGATCTCGCCGCGGTCACCGGTGCGGAAGTATCCATCGTCGGTGAATGCCTGGGCTGTAAGCTCAGGATTTTTGTAATAACCAAGCAGGTTCATCGCGCCTTTGATCTGGACCTCGCCCGCATCAGAGATGCGAGTGTCGGCATAGGGGCTCGCGTTCCCGACGTATCCTGCACGAAACCTCGAAGGCAGCGGCACGTGTGTGATGCCGGTCTCGGTCATGCCGTAGCCTTCGACGAAGTTCAACCCGAGGCTGCGGTACCAGTGCACGAGCTCGATTGGAATCGCGGCACCGCCGGAGGCCGCGAGGCGCGTGTGCCCAAGGCCCAGACCGCGGAGGATTTTCTTGCGCACAATTCGATTCAGGAGCGGTATGCGCAGCAGGCGCTTCAGCTTCAGTTCAGGAACCTTTTCGAAAACGCCCTGCTGAAAGCGAAGGTAAAGCCGCGGAATGGAGAAGAAGACGCTGCACTGAGAGCGCTGCAGATCTAGGACAAACGTAGGCTGTCCCTCTGTAAAGAAGATGTGCAGCGGCATCATGAGCGAGTTCATCTCGACGATTGCGCGCTCCGCAATATGCGCCAGCGGAAGATAGGACAGGATGCGATCGAGGGGAAGTGCAGAGTTCCCGAACGCGGGCTCCATCGACTGGCCCATCAGGCTGAGTGACAGAAACGACTGCATCACGCCTTTGGGCTGGCCGGTGGTTCCAGAGGTGTAGATGATTGTTGCGAGCTCATCGGCGCTTCGTGCGGGGTTCGTCCGCAGCGGCTCATTGTCGCGAACGAGCGCGTGCCAGTGTTCAGCGCCGGGCGGAGTGTGGTCGGGCTTCGCATTCGGAAATGCGATGAAGCGGACGTTTTTGAGAGCCGGGTCGCTGAACGGAGGCGCCTGATCAAGATCGCCGAGAAAGCATGCGACTGGTTCGCTGTGATCGAAGAGAGCCGCCAGCGATTCGCCGCGCAGGGATGGGTAGAACGGGACGCTGACGTGGCCCGCCATCCAGATGGCGAAGTCGGCCATGATCCACCATGCGCAGTTCTTAGAGAGGATGACAACGCGTGAACCGCGCGGCCATCCCTGTGCGGACAGCCAGGTGGCGATCCGTCTCACCTCCTGCATCGCTTCGGCCCATGTCCAGGTGCGGATGTCGCCGTCGCGCGGCTGCGTGAGGAAAGGTTGCGCGGGCCGCTCTGCTTCGAACGCGTAAATGCGCTGCAAGGGCAATTCGGCATCAGGCAGGGATGAGGCGCTCAACCCAGGGTTCATCGTGTCAGCTACAGACTGGACGGCGGTATTCACTTCCTGCGGCTCCTGACCCCGGGTAAGGTAAACAATGCCACCTCGAAATGTCACGCACTATTTATACGCTCGGTCAGTTTGGATCGCATGGTTGTAAGTGCCTCGCTATACAATGGCCGTCGAACGCAGAGCGGATGTCAGGCAGAGAATGGATCGCATAGAAAATTCGGCTCCTTCTCGTCCGTGGAAGAGTTTCCGCGTTCGTCAGCGAGATGGCGATATAAAACGCGCGGCGGTGCTCGAGACGGCGGCCCACCTGTTTCTGGAGCATGGCTACCGCAGCACGTCGATGCGTGAGCTGGCAGAGCTGCTGAAGATCACCAAGCCGGCTCTCTACTACTACTTCCAGAACAAGGAAGAGATTCTGGTGGAGTGCTACCGGGCGGGGATCGCATCGATTGAAGGGCTGCTCGACGAGGCGGCTGTTGAGCACGGCACTGGTCTTGAGAAGCTTCAGACGTATCTGCGCGTTTACGCCACCGCCATCGTTTCTCATGACTTCGGCAGATGTGTAGCGATGCTCGATGATTCGGAACTGTCGCCGGCTGCGCGTCGCGAGGTGCGGACACTGAAGCGCCGCATCGATGCTTCGATCCGCGGGTATGTCGAGCAGGGAATCGCGGACGGGTCGATCGGTGAATGCAATCCCAAGCTGGCGGCGTTCGCCGCGGCCGGCGCGATCAACTGGATTGGCACGTGGTATCGGCCGGAAGGCGGTCTGCGTGGACCGGAGATTGCTTCGGGATTCGCCGACCTGCTGACGCATGGGCTTGCAACTCGAAATGGGACCGGACGCAAGCGCACTCGAGCAGGCGCGGGAGAAGGGCGCCGGGGGATCTGACTGCATCCTGCGGTACTGCAGTAACGTTGTTGCCGTTGACTTTCTTACCGATCGTTCAGTATTATCCGCGAGTCAAATAGAGGCTCTCTCCGTAACGCGGTCGGGGCCGATGGAGTATCAGCAGGAGTGAGAGATGGCATCGCTCATTCAGCCGACAGCGACGGACGCGGCCGCATCCAGGCCGAGCCGCTTGCCCGATAGAAGCCGCTATGACATACAGCGCGCCGGCGTTCTCGGTGCAGGTACGATGGGTGCCCGCGTCGCGGCGCATATCGCGAACGCCGGCGTTCCGGTGCTTCTGCTTGATCTGCCTTCAGACGGCGGCCGAAACAAAATTGCGTCGGCGTCGCTCGAAGCGTTGAAGAAGGCAAAGCCGGCTGCACTCGCGGCGCCAGGTGTCGCTGCGCTGATCACCGTCGGCAACTTTGACGACGATCTCGAGAAACTGCGGGAATGTGATTGGATCATCGAGGCGGTTGCAGAAAATCGGGAGATTAAGCGCGCACTTTTGGCGAGAGTGGTGCCGTATCTGAGAGCGGATGCCATCCTGACAACGAACACGAGCGGTCTGCCCGTCGGTCGCATTGCGGAGCAGCTCCCGCCGGATGTTCGGGCGCGATGGTTCGGAACCCACTTCTTCAACCCGCCGCGCTACATGCGGCTCGTCGAAGTGATTGCGACGCCGGAGAGTGATCCGCTGGCCGTGAAGACAGTTTCGGATTTTGTGGAGCTGCGGCTTGGCAAGATGATCGTTTCCGCAAACGACACGCCGAACTTCATCGCGAACCGTATCGGTGTTTTTGCAATGTTGAATACGTTGCGCGTGATGAAGGATCAGGGGCTGAGCATCGAGGAGATCGACGTACTGACGGGCGCTGTGATCGGCTGGCCCAAGACTGGAACGTTTCGGCTGGCAGACATGGTCGGCATCGATGTGATTCGCAGCGTTGCGCGCAACTTTGCCGCGACCGGTGGAGATGAACGGAGCGACGTTGGACTGCCACCGGTGATGGATCAGGTGGTGGAACGAAAGTGGCTCGGCGATAAGACTGGCCAGGGGTTCTACAAAAAGACGCGTGATGCGAATGGAAATGAGGCGCGTCTCGTTCTTGATTTCGATAGCTTCGAGTACAGGCCTTCCAAGCG
>DASYBN010000242.1:0-8651 GCA_036500785.1 Acidobacteriaceae bacterium | reverse complement strand
TCTCCTCTTCGAGCTCGCGATGTTTGAGAAATTCGGCGAGCGGAGCGGCGAAGAGCGCGGCTCCTCCGGTTGCAGCGCCGCCTGTCTCTGCGCCTTCGAAGCCGGCAATCCATTCGGCATTTCCGCTGGCTTTGCGGCTGCGCACGAGAGTGTTGTAGCGCTCGGCGATTGACGGCGTGAGCATGCCGTGTGGGCCGAGCTCGCGCACGCCGCTGCCGAGTGTGCGGACAAAGTCGTCGGCTCCGTGCTGCGGCACGAAGACCAGACCGGGCTTGGTGCAGAACTGTCCCGAGCCGAGCGTGAACGATGTTTGCAGCCCCTTGGCGAGCTCCGCGCCGCGCGTGCGCAGAGCGCCGGGCAGAACGAACAACGGATTTGTGCTGCCCATCTCGGCGTAGCAAGGAATCGGCTGTGGGCGTGAGGCGGCGAGCCGCATGAGCGCCTGGCCGCCGCTTGGTGAGCCGGTGAACGCAACCGCCTGGATCGCGGGATGCTGCACGAGCGCTGTGCCGACAACGATGCCCTCATCAAACAACAACGCGAACACTCCCGCAGGAAGACCGCACGCGCTGGCTGCACGCACGATCGCGCGGCCTGCCAGCGCACTTGTGCCGGGATGCGCGGGGTGCGCCTTCACGATGACGGGATTGCCGGCTGCGAGCGCGGAGGCGGTGTCTCCGCCCGCGACTGAAAACGCCAGCGGGAAGTTGCTCGCGCCGAAGACCGCGACGGGGCCGAGGGGACGCAGCATGGAGCGCACATCCGGCCGCGGCAGAGGCTTGCGATCCGGTAGCGCCTCGTCGATGCGCGCGTCGACCCACGACCCCTCTTCGACGACGTCTGCGAACAATCGCAACTGCCCTGTCGTGCGCGCGAGCTCGCCTTCGAGACGCGGCTTCGGGAGCCCGGTCTCGCTCTGCGCGCGCTCGACAATTGCTGCGGAGTCGGCTGTGAGTTCGTCGGCAATCGCGCGCAGAAACGTTGCGCGTTCATGAGACGCGAGCGCGGCGAAGACAGGAGCGGCCTGCTGCGCGAGTGCGGTGGCATGCTCGATTGCATCGGTGTCTGCTGAGACGAACTCTGCCTCGAGCGCCTGTCCGCTGGATGGATCGATCGCGTGGAATCGTTTGCCGGGGCCCTGCTGCGGTGCACCGCCGATGAGAGAAAAGACTGTCGATTGCATGTTGATCCCCTTCGCTTCAGATCCGAGTTTCAGCGCTGCGGCACGTTGCAGGCAACCAACTTGGTCAGCTCTGCATTTTTCAGCGCCGGTGTATAGACGTGCCGCGGATTCCCTTATAGTGGAATGGTTCACAGGCTCTCTCAGAGCGTAAACCGGAAGTCTCTATGCACAAACCCACAGTTCTCATAATCGACGATGATCCGTCGCATCTGCGCATCTATGGATGGATTATGCAGTCGGCCGGGTTTGAGCCGCTGAGCGGACCGGTGACGCTGGATGGAGTCGAGCTTCCGCAGGCGAAGGTCGATCTGGTTCTGCTGGACTATCACCTGAAGGGCAAGATGGATGCGGCGGAGATCGCAGTCTCGTTGCGCACCAGGTATCCCGGCGCGCCGATTTTGATTTTGTCGGACGCGCTGATGATGCCGCCGGATGTAGCGCCGCTGGCCGACGGGTTCGTTCGCAAGGGCGATCCCGCGCGGCTGGTGCAGATTGTTTCAGAGAGGTTGAACCGGCAGCCGCAGTAAGAAGAGACGTTTGCAGTCGAAAGAGCTCACTCAGGACCAGGCCAGGTGACACAGGGACGGGGATACGATCGGATCGGCTTGCACGGCTTGTGGCTGGCGCTCATTGCGCCGATGTTTGCCACAGCGTGCCTCGCTGCCCCATCGCACTCGCAGCAGTTCCCCGCGCAGCAGCTGAAACAGCTCTCGCTGGCGCAGCTTGGCGATGTGGAGGTCACCACGGTATCGAAAGAGCCGGAGGAGGTGTGGAACACGCCGGCGGCGATCGCGGTGCTGACGCAGGATGACATCCGGCGATCGGGCGCGACGAGTATTCCCGAGCTGCTGCGTTTGATTCCCGGCGTCAACGTTGCACGCGAGCAGAGCGATCAGTGGGCCGTGGGCGTGCGCGGCTTCAACAGCCAATTTTCAAAGGGACTGCTTGTTCTGATCGACGGCCGAAGCGTGTATACGCCGCTGTTTGAGGGTGTGTACTGGGACGTGCAGGACCTTGTGCTGGATGACATCGATCGCATCGAGGTTATCCGCGGGCCCGGCGCAACGGTGTGGGGAGCGAACGCTGTCAACGGCGTGATCAACATCATCACGAAGAAGGCGAAAGAGACGCAGGGTGGCATGGTGGACCTGGTCGCGGGCGGCCCGGCGGAGCGCTTCGTGGGGCAGGTTCGATGGGGCTTCATGCCGGTGCCGCAGCTGCAGGTTCGCGTGTTCGCAAAGGGCTTCAATCGCGGGCCGGAGTTCAATCCCGGCGGCGATCCCTACGACCACTGGCACCAGGAGCGCGGTGGATTCCGGCTGGATTGGCAGCCGACGCCGAAGGACAACTTCAGTGCATCGATGGCTGCTTACGGCGGTGTGAGCGGCGATCAGAATCAGATTGGCCAGTACACGCCGCCGGCGCAGCTTACCGTCGATGGTGAGCAACTGGTCTCGGGTGGCGACGTTGTGCTGCGTTGGGATCATCAACTGCACGGCGCGTCCAGCTTCTATCTGCAGGGCTACTTCGATCGCACGAATCGTGCGACCTCGCAGTTCACTGAGACGCGCGACACGTTCGACCTGGACTTTATCTACAACCTGGCTTCGCTTCCGCGGCAGAACCTGATTGTGGGTGCGGGTCTGCGCGAGAGCCCGAGCAATGCGGTGCAGACGCAGCCCACGGTTAACTTCGAGCCGAATAAGATCAACAACTACGTCTACAGCCTGTTCGCGCAGGACACCATCCAGATTGTGCCGAACCATCTCGCGTTTACCGCGGGCATGAAGCTCGAGAACAACAACTACAGCGGATGGGGGTGGCAGCCGACGGGCCGTCTGCTGTGGACGCCGAAGCGTTACGTGACACTGTGGGGCGCTGTGTCGCGTGCGCTGCGCACGCCGGGCCGCGTGGATCGCGACCTCAGTCTCGTCGGATACACGCCGGGGTATACCCCTCCTCTGTTCGTCGAGATCGCGGGCGATCCCGCGTTCAAGCCGGAGGTGTTGATTGCATGGGAAGAGGGCTACCGGCAACTGCTGTGGCGGAAGTTTTATGTCGACGTCGCGGGCTTCCATAACCAGTACGACAATCTGGAGAGCTTCGGCACGCCGACGGTGACGCTGCCCACCACGCCGTACGTGCACATACTGCTCTCGGAGCCGTATGCGAACGGACTGCGCGGCGTGTCGAACGGCGTCGAAGTGGCGCCTGACTGGAAACCGTCTACTTGTTTTGAGGTGCGTGGAAGCTACTCGTATCTGAAGATCAATCTGCACTCGAAGCCAGGCTTCGACCAGGCGACGTATGCGGCGAGCTATGAAGGATCGAGTCCGCAGAACCAGGCGAGCGTGCAGGTGATCGTCACAGGGCGGCATGGGTGGGAGTTCATCCCGGACTATCGCTTCGTGGGCGCGCTGCCGGCGCAGAACGTCGCGAGCTACAGCACGGCCGATGCAAATGTGATCTACCATCTGCGGGAGCACCTTGCGTTGTCCGCCACCGGCCGCAATCTCCTGCAGCCGCATCATCAGGAGTTCACCGGGGACAACTCGAACCCGGTTGGTATCCGCCGCGAGGTCTTCGGCGGCATTGTTTGGACGTGGTAAAACGCCCATGAAATACGGATCCACCGCTCGCCGCATCCCACTCGTACCCGCAGCCGTGCTTGTCGCATGCGTGATGGGAACGATGCATGCGTCGGCCGCCGCGAACCAGCCATCGCAGGCCGACGTCGAGGCGGTGTATCTGTTCGACTTCGGCAAATTTGTGAGCTGGCCGGCGGACGCGGAGCAGGGCACGATCCATCTCTGCGTCGCGGGCTCGCCAGCGGTGGCCGCCGGGCTTGCGAGCGACCTCGCGAATGAGAACATTCGCGGCCACGCGCTTGACGTGCGCAGTGTTGTGCGGCCGGAGGATGAGGCGGGATGCGCGATTCTCTTTCTGGACTCGAGCGAACGCACGCACATGGACGAGCTGTTGCGCGCGGTCGCGAATAAACCAACGCTCACGGTAAGCGATATGCCCGGGTTTCTCTCGCGCGGCGGAATGATTCAGTTCCAGCTCGTCGAAAAACGCGTGCGCTTTTCGGTGAATCTCGATCCGGTGAATCATGCGCACCTTGTGGTGAGCTCGGAGCTGCTGAAGGTTGCGGTCAATGTCCAGGGCCATGCGCCGGAAGGAGTGGGCGAGTGAGGCTCCGCGGCGCGCACACCATTTCGAGCAGAATCATGCGCATGAACCTGCTGGTCAGCGGAGCGGTGTTGCTGCTCGCGGTGGTCGCGTTCTTCTCGTACGACATGATCTCGTTCCGGATGACGCTGATTCGCAGCCTCACGGCGGAGGCGCAGATCATCGGAGCCAACAGTGTCTCTGCGCTGATGTTTAACGATCCGGTGAGCGCGACTGCGACGCTGCAGGGGCTCAGCCGTTCCCCCGATGTTGTATCGGCTGTGCTGACCCGGAGCGACGGCAGCGTCTTTGCGACGTATGGCTCGGCTGCTGAAGCCTCGTTCACGGGGCAGCATGTGCTCCCGCCCGGAGAGAAGGAGCACCACTGGCTGCATGGACGGCGGCTGTTGCTCGCGCATCGCATCGTCTTCCAGGGCTCGGCGCTGGGCGTGGTGTACATCTCGGCGACACTGAATGAGATCGGTCAACGGGCGCGGCATTATCTGCTGATCGCAGGGCTGATTCTTCTGTTGTGCATGCTCGCCGCACTTCTCATCAGCTCGGCCTCGCGGCGGATGGTGGCGCAGCCGATTGCTTCGCTGGCCGAGACCGCGCGCGTCATTTCGCGGGAGCACGACTACTCCGTGCGCGCTTCCGAATCTGGCGACAGCATCGAGATCTCCGTACTCACGCACGCATTCAACGAGATGCTTGGGCAGATTCAACAGAGCGAGGCTGCACTGCGCAAATCGAAGGACGAGCTTGAGGACCGCGTGCAGGAGCGGACGTCCGAGCTCACTGCGGCGAACCGTGAGCTCGAGGCATTCTCCTACACCGTCGCGCACGATCTGCGCGGCCCGCTCGATTCGGTGACGGGTCTCGCCTATCTGCTCGCCGGAACTCCCACGCCCCTGGACCCGGAGAGCCGGGAGATGCTCGCGCGGCTGCAGGATTCGACGAAGAGTATGAGCGCGCTGATCGACGATCTGCTGAACTTTGCGCGCGCGTCCACCACGCCGGTGAAGCGCGACGTGGTGGACCTGACTGTGATGGCGCTGGAGATCGCGGCCGAGCTTCAGCGTAGCGAGCCGGGGCGCGGTGTCGATTTCGATATCGCGAGGCTGCCGCCCGTGCAGGCCGACGCCGCACTCCTGCGCATTGTGCTGGACAATCTCCTCCGCAACGCGTGGAAGTACACTTCGCAGCACGCCAAGGCATGCATTGAGGTGGGCGCGAAAATTGAGAACGGCACGACGCTGTACTTTGTCCGCGACAATGGCGCCGGGTTCGATCCGGCGCGCGTGGGTGAGATCTTTGAGCCGTTTCATCGGCTGCACAGCAAGAGCGAATTTCCCGGAACCGGAATCGGACTCGCGACGGTCCAGCGCATCCTTGCGCGGCACGGCGGCAAGATTTGGGCGGAGGGCGCGATCGAAAAGGGCGCGACGTTCTACTTCACTGTTCCGCCTGCGCGTGATGCGGAGCAGCCCACCCAAGCTACACTTTGATCTCCCAGCCCGGCTGGTACTCGCGCCCCCATTGCTTCATCGCTTCGGCGTCGTGGATGTGGCCGGTCGTCGTATCGAGCGACAGCTCGCGCTTCAGGCGCCAGGCGATGTTGGAGATCTGCAGCATCGTCACGCTGACGTTTGCGACGGTGATCGGCGAGTGCAGTGGTTCGCCCTTCTGAATGCCGGCGATGAAGTTCGCAAAGTGGGCGTCGGTCATCGAGTCGCGGCTGACGAGATCATTGCTGGCCGCGCGGTCCTTCGTCGCGACGAACTCGTCGGTCTTCCTGCCGTCGAGGTCGTATACCTCGTAGCCTCCGCGGTCCAGCAGCACCGTGCCGTTGGTTCCATGCACGGTGATGCCGCGGTCGCGCCCGTAGAACTTCATGCCGTTGCAGCTGCGGGACTCCCACGAGATCATGTGCTCGGGGTACTCGAAGTTGGTCACCATTGTGTCGGGAAACTGCCAGTCGTCCGTGAAGGCATACCGTCCGCCGGACGCGTTGATGCGCTCCGGCATCTCGAGGCCCAGCGCCCAGCGCGCGACATCGACCTCGTGGGTTCCGTTGTTCAGCGCCTCGCCGGTGCCGTAGCGCGTGAGCCAATGCCAATTGTAGGGATGGATGTTGTCCTTGTACTCCGAGCGCGGCGCGGGGCCCTGCCACAGGTCCCAGTCGAGATAATCCGGCACGGGCACCACCTTGCCGATGCCCATCGACTTGCGCGTGTTCACGTACCAGGCCTTCGCGTAGTAGGCCTTGCCGATGCGGCCGCCATGAATATCGTTGATGATGCGGATGCTGTGGTCCGACGAGCGCTGCTGATCGCCGACCTGCACGAGCTTGCCGTATTTTTTCTGCGCCGCGATGAGCAGCTCGCCCTCGCGGGGATTGTGGCTCGAGGGCTTTTCGACGTAGACGTGCTTGCCCGCGCGCAGCGCAAGCACGGCCATGGGCGCATGCCAGTGATCGGGCGTCGCAATCGAGATCGCGTCCACGTCTTTGGAGTCGAGCGCCTTGCGAAAGTCCTGATTGGCCGTGGGGGTGTAGCCGAGCGTCTGCTGCGCCTGCCCGCCGAACCTCGCGAGCACGTGCGCGTCGACGTCACAGCAGTGGGTCATGCGCGCGGTCTTTGCGTTATTCGCGATGGAGGAAAGATGCGCCTGGCCGCGGCTGTTCAGGCCGGCGGTGGCAAAGTTCACGCGATCGTTTGCACCGACGATTTGCGAATAACTCCGCGCGGGCGCTGCCAGGGCAGTTCCCGCTACGGTCACGGCAAGGCCGTCCAGAAAGGTACGACGCGACATCTGAGCCATAAAACGCATTCTCCGGAGCAAACTAAAACACCGAGAAGCCTACATGGCGGCGGCGCATCCGGCCAAACGCCAGTACGGCCCGGGGAGACCGCCGGACCCCATCTGGCGGAATTTAGGAATCCCGCGGCACGTCGCCGCCGTCGAATTCACAGACGCCGGTTGAGAGCTACACTGCTTGAATATCAGTGCCGGCGCGCCAGGAGGAGCGTTTCATTGGCGACCACAGTCGAGGCCTTCAATACGACCCTGGCCAGCGCCCGCACAACGGTCGCGTTCCGCGAGACTGTCTCGCTCGCCATCGACAGCTTCTGCGCCAGCAAGACGCGGTTCCTGCTCACGATGCTGGGCATGGTGATCGGATCGGCGTCGATCATTCTTGTTGTGACCGTCGGGCTCACGGGCAAGCAGTATGCGCTCTCGACGATCTCCGGCCTTGGACCGAACAAGGTGGAGATGCAGTACGTGGGCGGCGACGTGATGGGGCCGGACAACGTCAGCACGCCCGACTTCATGACCCGTGAGGACCTTGATGTTGTCCTCAGCCAGGTCCCGGGAATCGTGGCAAGCTCGCCGATGCTCGAGGACCACGAGCAGATAAGCCTTGGCGGCGGACGCAGCAAGGACGTGATGCTGCTCGGGGTTTCGCCGCAGTACAAGCAGGTGCGCAACCTGAAGCCGCTGGCCGGCCGCTTCTTCGACGATCAGGACGCGGTGCAACATGCGAAGGTCGCGGTGATTGCCGGGCCCTGCTGCGACGGTGCGCTGGCAACTCAGCTGTTCGGCAGCCCGCGCGATTCCGTCGGCCAGACTGTGACGGTCCGCGGAATCCCGTTCACGGTCGTCGGCGTGTATGTGGAGAGCACATTCGATGCGGGACAGTCGGAGATCGGCGACGGAGCGATCCTGATTCCGTATGAGGTGGCGCGCTACTTCACCGGCACCAACCAGGTGAAGGAGATCTTCTTCCAGATGGAGAACTCCAACGAGGTTGAGCCTGCCGCGCAGCAGATTCAGAACGTCATCCAGAGCAGGCACCGCGCGACCAGTATCTACAAGGCGCAGACACTCACGGACGTGCTGAGCATCATGAAGAACATCGCCAACATGCTGACGATGGTGCTCACGCTGGCGGCGTTTATTACGCTAATTGTGTCCGGCGTCGGCATCATGAACTCCATGCTGGCGAATGTGCAGGCGCGCATCAAGGAGATCGGCATTCGCAAGGCGCTGGGCGCGACGAAGCGTGAGATCCGGCTGCAGTTTCTTACGGAGTCGATCTTCCTCTCGCTTTCGGGCGGGCTGGTGGGGACGATCATCGGGCTCGCGCTTCCGCTCAGCCTGCGGCTGTTCACCAGCGTGAAGATTCCGGTTTCGCCGTGGAGCGCGGTGATCGCGCTGGCTACGTCGGTGCTGGTGGGAGTGGCGTTCGGCACGCTGCCGGCGGAGCGCGCGGCACGGCTGGACCCGGTGGCGA
>DASYBN010000241.1:0-2773 GCA_036500785.1 Acidobacteriaceae bacterium | reverse complement strand
GTCAACGCATACTGCTCGACTTCATGGATCCAGGGCTCAAGCGTCGCCGGCTGGTTCGGCACTTTGTGGTGGAACCATGCGGTCGCGGCGAAGCTGGGCAATGCGAGGAAGAAGCCGTTGTCCGTGCCGGGGTTTCCGTCAGAGCCGTCGGCCGAGTTGTCGAAGCTCAGAATCTGACTGAGGAAGACGACGCCGTTGAGGTCGACGCCATGCTCCTGCAATTTGCGCGAGAGGATCGCATCGCGCGTCGTGCCGTAGCTCTCGCCGAAGAGGAATCTCGGCGAGCTCCAGCGATTGGACTTGGTGAGAAAGCGCCGAATGAAGCGGTCAAAGGCGGCTGCGTCTTCGTCAATTCCGTAGAAGGACTTGAAGGCGTCCTTGCCTTCGACGCGGCTGTAGCCCGTGCCCGGCGCATCGATGAACACGAGGTCAGCAGCGTCCAGCAGGCAGTAGGGGTTGGACGCGATCTGGTACGGTCCGCCGACCGGGTGCTGCAGGTCGGGAAGCTGCACGCGCACAGGGCCCATGCTGGTCATGCGCAGGTACATGGTGGCCGATCCCGGGCCGCCATTGTAGATAAAGACGATCGGACGCGTGCGCGCATCGGCGTCCTTCGCGAAGTAAGCGGTGTAGAAAATGCGCGCGGTCGCGGGACGATCCTCGACCTTCTCGGGGAGGTCAACGGCAGCCTCGGGCAGCAGCTTGCCGTCGAGTGCGATCGTCGCATCCTGCTGGTCGGTTGAGCCGACGGTCAGCATGCCGGCGACGGCGCGGAACGCGATAGGCTTTCCGCCCTCAACCGCGACGCTGCCTTCGGTGACCGAGTCCGGCGGAAGCGCCGGGTAGTTCTTTTCGGGCATCGTCATTACGGTCGAGCTCGTCGTCGTGGTCGTCTTCTGCGGCGCCTGCTGCGCGCGTGCGGAGAAGACACACGTCATGAGCACGATCACCCCAAGGCCGGCCTTCACAAAGCTCTTCATCCGCACGAATCCTCCAGAGAGTACTTACTGCGAAAATGTGAGTTCTTGAACGGATTGATTCTATGGGAGAGTTGGCGATTCCAGCTTATTAACTTCGACGAGTGTGGAATAAAACGTCGCCCCACCGCCGATGTCGGTGAGTCGCTGGCTGGTGAGCTCGTTCACGTTGACGCCGCCCGCTGAGAGCTTCTGCCAGTCGAGTCGTGAGGCCACGGTGCCCGCGGGAATCGCGTCAGTTAGCCGAGCGGTCAGTTGAATCTGGCCGCGGTCGTTCCACACGCGAACAGCATCGCCATTGGCAATGCCGCGCGCCTGCGCATCGGTAGCACGCATCTCGAGCACACCGGCCGAACGGCTCTCCATCTGCTGATGCTTCGGCAGGTTCGCGAACGTGGTGTTCATGTAGTTGTCGGCCTTGCGCGGCAGCATCTCGAGCGGGAACTTCCGAGCAGCGTCGGGGTTGGCGCGTGACTCGGTGGCAGCGTGCCACTCGGGGAGCGGCAGCAGGTCGGCGCGGCCGCTTGCGGTCTGAAACCATTCTCGCGTGCTGAAAGGGAGCGACTCGCCGCGCTCATTCTTTGGCAGCACGAGCGGCGCCATGCCATCACGTTCGAGCCGCTCCCTGGTGATGCCTTCGAACCAGGGGTGGCCGCTCGACAGCGCCTGCGCGATCAGGTCTTCTTCACCGTCGCCGAACGCCTGCTCCTCGAATCCCATGCGGCGGCCGAGATCAGCGAAGAGCTGCACGTTGGAGCGCGCCTCCCCCAGCGGAGCGATTGCGCGGTGCGAGATCTGCGCGATGTAGTGGCCATAGGCTCCCATGAGCTCTTTGTGCTCGAGGAAGGTCGTGGCGGGCAGAACGATGTCGGCGTAGTCGGTTGTGTCGGTGAAGAACTGCTCGTGCACGACGGTGAAGAGATCGTCGCGGCGCAGCCCTGCCAGGACGCGCTCGGAGTCCGGCGCGACCGCCGCAGCATTGCAGTTGTAGACGAAGAGCGCCTTCACCGGCGGATCGTTGCGATCGGCGAGCACGTCGCCCAGCTGGTTCATGTTGATGGTGCGTGCGGGGCGGCGGAGCGGGCTCGACTTCATCAGCTCCGGCATCTGCAGTTTCTCCTGCGCGAACGGGAACGCCGCACTGGTGGAGAGCTGCAGGCCGCCGCCGCGCTGCTTCCAGCTTCCGGTGAGGAGCGGAAGCATCGCGACCGCGCGCGCGGCTGTGCCTCCGTTCTCGCTGCGCTGAATTCCGTAGTTCAGGCGGATCGCGGCGGGCGCACGGCCCTCGCGCCCGGCTTTGCCATAAGCGAGCGCGAGCGACTCGATGGCGTCCACGCTGAGGCCCGTGATGGCGGCGGCGCGCTCGGGCGAGTGCTCGGGCAGGAGCGCGAGCTCGCGCAGCTGCTTCCATCCGCTGGTGCATTCCTCGAGGTAGACGGCGTCTTCGAGGCCCTCTCGAAACAGGACCTGCATGATCGCGAGCGCGAGCAGGCCGTCGGTGGCGGGCCGAATCTGCAGGTGCTCGTCGGCGAGTGCGGCGGTGCGCGTGCGGTAGGGGTCGATGACGACGAGCTTTGCGCCTTTGCGCCGCGCCTCCTCGATGAACGGCCACAGATGGATGTTGTTGCCATGGACGTTGCCGCCCCACACGATGATGAGCCCCGCGTGCGCGAAGTCCTGAGGCGATGTGCCCAGGCGCGTTCCGTAGATGCTCTTGAGCGCAGCGCCGCCGGCCGAGGAGCAGATTGTGCGATCGAGCTGCGAGGCGCCGAGCCGATGAAAGAAGCGGCGGTCCA
>DASYBN010000240.1:0-4302 GCA_036500785.1 Acidobacteriaceae bacterium | reverse complement strand
AGGGTGTGAGATCGAGGCCGGCGAGCTTGGTTTCGTCGGTGCCGCGCGGTGCGTTGGCGGCGGTGATATTCATCTCGGGCGCGAGCTCTTCGGGGACCATGTTAATGACGAAGTCCTGATGCGCGCGAATGTTGGCGAGGGTGTCCTTGGCTTCACGGTCGCTCGCGGCGGCGAAGCTGATGGCGACGAGCGGCGGGTCCGACGAGAGGATGTTGAAGAACGAGAATGGTGCGGCGTTGACCGCACCCGCGGGGTCTCGCGAGACGACCCAGGCGATGGGGCGCGGCATGATGAGCGACGCGAGGAGCTTGTAGGCGTCGGGCCTGGGCATCGCGGCGAGGTCGAAGTGCGAGAAGGTGTCGGGCATGAATGTTTGGATGAGAGAACCTGAGACAGGCGCTGGCGAGAGTTTGCAGGCGCGGATGTCAATTGCGTGCGGATTCGCATCTAACTGCCTGCCAAGGTTTGTGAACGGCAAGAAGGAGAGCGAATTATGCGAAGGCTAATGGCAGCGGCGTTATGCCTGCCGCTGATGGCGTCGACTGCGATGGTCGCGTCGGGACAGGACAGGTACCACTACGACCGGGACTCGCACCAGCGGTTTTATAACGGAGCGTATCAGGGCGGACGTGGCGGGGACTACTACGGGCATGACCGCCGATATGACGATTACGACCGGCGATATCACCAGGGTGGGATTGGCCCGGGCAAGGGAGCTCTGATCGGCGGCGCAGGCGGCGCGGCAGTTGGAGCGCTGTTCACGGGAAGTGCAAAGGGCGCGATCATTGGCGGCGCCGCGGGTGCGGGAATCGGAGCGATTCTTGGTCAGCATGCGCAGAATGAACGCGAGCGCCGGTACTGATTCGAGAGTTGCAGCGGGATCTTGAGAACGAAAGGAACGATTGCGATGAAGACGATGCGTTTTTTGGTAGTGGCAGGACTGACGCTTGGAATGATGGCAGGTGTTGCGGCGATGGCGCAATCTGCGCCCGACGGCACGCAGACGACGACCACCGAGACGAGGTCATCGCATACGGAGACGACGACGGAAGCCCCGGCGGCCCAGCCGAACTGGACGGTGGATCAGTTGATTACGTCTTCAGTCCACGATGCTTGGGTCATGAGCGGGCGGAATGAGGCCAACTTCTTCCAGATGGTCACGGCGCTGGCACAGGTCTCAGCGCAAAAGCGTGGGCTGACGCTGCCTGATTCTGAGGAGGCCGGCAAGCGCTTTGGAGAATTGGTGAAGGAGATGGCGAAGACAGATCACGATCAGTTGTTGTACGTGGTCGTGGACAAGGCCGTGCAGCAGGTGGCGACGAAAAGCTAACGCGGATCAGCGCTCGGAATCAGAGGGTGCCTCGGCAACGGGGCGCCCTTTTTCGTTGAGTGTGACGTGGGTGGCGGGGAGCTGGTGGTCGTGCGGGAAGATGAGGAGCCAGCGCTCGGGGATGACGCGCGCAAGCAGGCGTTTGCGCTCTTCGATGCAGCGCAGCGGGTCAAGGTCGTAGCCCATCACCCAGGTTGGGTCGAGGTGGTGGTGCGTCGGGAAGAGATCTCCGGTGTAGACGGCGTGGTGGCCGGCTGATTCGATGTGGACGGCGAGCATGCTCGAGGTGTGGCCGGGGAAGGGCTCGACGGCGAGGCCGGGAAGGATCTCGGGCGAGGTTTGGATGCGAGCAAGCGGGAGATCGGGTGCTTCGGGATTGCGCAGGCGCGCGTCATCCGGAGTGAAGCCGCCGAGGCCGTGTGGGTCGAGCAGGGTGAGCTGGCCGCTTGTGAGCAGCGGATCGTAGTTGGGGGAGAGATAGCTGACGCGGTCGCGATCGAGCTGCAGGCGCCCGTGGGCGAGTTCGCCGGCGGCGAAGAAGTAGCGCGCGTTACGGAAAGTCCGCGTGACGGAGCCGTCGGGGTGCAGCGTGGTGTTCCAGCCGCAGTGGTCGAAGTGGAGATGCGTGTTGAGGACGTGCGTGACCTCTTCCGGACGGATGCCGGCGGCTGCGAGCGAGGCGGGAAGGAGCTCGTGGTTCTGGTAGATCCTGCGCTGCGTCGGCGTGAGCTTGTTGCCGAGGCCGGTCTCGATGACGACGAGCGCGGACGGAAACCGTACGACGAGCGCGTTCAGGCCGAGCAGGATGTTGTTGCTTTCGTCGGCGGGGGTGCGGCGGCTCCAGAGGGTTTTGGGAACGACGCCGAACATGGCGCCGCCGTCGAGCAGGAAGGTGCCGTCGGTGCAGACGGTGAGCTCTGCGCTGCCGAGCGTGTGGCGGGCGCGGATGAGAGCGTCGTCGCCGGGCTTCGAGGCTGGATGCGTATGCGGAAAGGCAGGTGGAGGGACGTGCGTCACCGCATCAGGCTACACGAGCCGGATGGAAGACGAGCGAGCTCAGACCTAAGGAGCTTCGGCGGATGCGGCGGCGAGCACAGGCGCTTCGGCAGCCTCGGCGAGGACAGCGACCGGGGTCTCGGCGAGGAGGTCGAGCGTGCTGGCCGGAACTTCCGCAGCGGATTCGGACGACGGCAGCACCTGTTCAACGGCTGCGGCGACCTGCATCGCGGGCGAGTCCATCTGGGCCACTGCAGCGACTGCGGCCGGAACTCGCTTGAGTTGGAAGCAGGAGCGGCAGAGGACCGGGCGGCCTTGCGTGGGCTTGAAGGGGACGGTGGTCTCGACGCCACAGGCCGAACATTTCGTTCGGGTCTCAGTGCGCGAGAGCGGCAGAGTCATAGCGCCGTTTCCGCTGGCGGTCCGGCCGAGGCCTGCGCGTTTGGCCTTGCAGAGCTTGCAGCGTTTCGGATCGTTTTTGAACTGCTTATCGAAGAAGAAGAGCTGCTCACCAGCGGTAAAGACGAACTCGTTACCACAGTCTGAGCACTTGAGGATGCGGTCCGTGAATTCCATTGCGCCTTCTCCCATTTATGCGGGATAGGGCTGAAACGTTACCAGAGGTCCAGACTCAGAGGGTGAAGATCCCCGGGACGCGTGTTCAAGCCTAAGTGCGAATTTTGAAACAAGGCCCGTCATGATCGTGCAGACGCCTGTGACTCAGGCTGTCCAGAATGGCACGTGAGCGCGGGTTAGCGCGGCGACGGGGCGCCAAAGAGCACGCCCCGTTCACTGCCGAGTTATGTTGCGGACTCGGTGTTCTTGAGTCCGGTTGTGGTTCAATCCTGTCCGAGCAGGGCTGAAACTGCATCCTGCTCTTGCGGCTAAACTGGTCCTGCTCTTTGAGCTGGATAAATCCTGCTCTCACGAGCTAAGTTAATCCTGCTCTTTACGGACTTTCTTACGATTCCGCTTGCGAGCGAGCGCCTCTTTGACGCGACGCTTCTCACCGGGTTTGAGGTAGAAGGAGTGGCGCTTGACTTCCTTGATGATGTCCTCGGTCTGCACTTTGCGCTTGAAGCGGCGCAATGCATTCTCAAGGGGCTCGCCTTCCTGTACGCGAACCTCAGCCATGAAAACTACACCTCCAAACCTGCCCGACTGGCGAGTGTTAAGGATACGTCATCTGGACGACTTTTCACAAAAAAATTCGCTTCGGGCTACGATGAGTGCGAACTCGCGTAAGTAACCAAAGTAGCGATGTTTACTGATGAATATCGATGGAGCGGCCGCGCCGGCGATTGCGAGGAAGGCGCTTGTGGCCATGGCGGAATGCGATGTGTGGAGCACAGTGATTGGGATCGATCGTGAGCGCGACAGGCGGTCCTCGATGAAGTCTCTTAGAATGAAGATGGTGCTTTGATGTCCACTGCAACGACGTTCTCCCCCGAACCCGCGCCGCCGCCGGAGATACACAGCTGCCCGAGCTGCAGCCACTGGCTGCCGGACGGGACGCTGTCGTGTCCGGACTGCAATACGCTGACGTACGGGCGGTATCTGCGGGACCTCGCGGGGTCCGCGCAGGCGTTTGAGCAGCAGGGCAAATGGGTGGAGGCGCGGGAGCGCTGGCGCTCCACGCTGAAGTGGATGCCGGAGAACGCGGAGCAGGCGGCCGGGATTCAGAAGCACATCGCGCAGATCGACGGCCGGCTGCAGGCAGAAGAGGATCGCAAGGCGCGCTGGACAAAGCGGCTGGGACCGTTCGCTCCGATTGCGCTGTTTCTGCTGAAGGTGAAGTCGGCGATCTTCCTGCTGTTCAAGCTGAAGTTCCTGCTGGGCATCGTGGGGTTCTTCGGGCTGTACTGGGCGCTGTTCGGATGGAGATTTGCGCTGGGGTTCACGGTGTGCCTGTTCATCCACGAGATGGGCCACTATGTTGCCGTGCGGCGGCGCGGACTGAAGGCGGAGCTTCCGCT
>DASYBN010000239.1:0-5197 GCA_036500785.1 Acidobacteriaceae bacterium | reverse complement strand
CTTCTGGAGCACAAGCGGAGCGGAGCCCATGACGAAGAGCAGCTCGTTCGCGGTGCGGATGCCTTGCATCGGCTCAGCGGTGTAGTTACCGTTCTCCCATGCGGGATCGCATTCGATGTTCTCGATCGCGAGGTAGCGCATAATGCGGTTGCGGCCGGCGATCTCGGTGGGAAGACAGGCGAGCGGCATCAGTGCGTCGGCGAAGCCTGGGTAGGTCTCGCCCCACACGAAGCTCTGCATGCAGCCCATCGATGTCCCGAGGATCAAGCGCAGGTGATCCACGTGCAGGCCCTCGAGCAGCATCTGGTGCTGCGATCGGACCATGTCGTCGTAGTCATAGCGCGGGAACTTCATACGCAGGCCGTCGGAGGGCTTGGAGCTGTCGCCGTGGCCGATGTCGTCGGGAAGGATGAGGAAGAATTTCGTGATGTCGAGCGGCTGGCCGGGACCGAAGAGCACGTCGGAGAAGACCGGGTTCAGGAGCGTGAAGCGATCGCCGCCGGTGCCGTGAAGCAGCAGGACGGCATTATCGACGTGGCCAGCAGCATCGCGGTGCGGCGCGCCGAGCGTGAGGTAGCGCAGCTTGAGCTCGGGGAGCGTCTCGCCGGTGCCGAATTTGAAGTCGTGCGCGACGTAGAGCGCTTCCTGCACAGGCCAGTGGGTCTGCGGGTGCGGCGGAGCGGGCGTGGTCGACATCGTCTGGGCGGAGGCTGTACCGGCCAGGATGGCGAACGCGGAGAGCGCGAGAGCGGGAATGGTGCGCATGTTGAGCTCCTTGCGTGAGAAACAGATTCCCTGAGATGCCGAAGAAATCTTCGAAACAACGCGAACGGCAAAGACGCTAACCCGATGGCACAAGGAGAAAGCAAGGGGGCGCCACGTGTTTGCCGCGGCGACCCCAGTTTAGAACGACCCTAGTCGTTGTCAGATTTGGGGTGAGCAGGCTCCTGCTCGCGGGCCTTCTTCGCCTCTTGTGTCAGCGGCGAGGTGATCTCGTCGAGGTAATCCTTCTTGCTGTCGTCGCGGACGAGGACGGGATAGCGCTGGCCGTCGTGGTAGTCGACGTTGACCGGCTTGATGTAGGTTTCGGTCTGCATCAGCAGGCGGATAGGTTCGGTCGAGGACTTCGCCGCGTCGAGCGCGGCCGTGATCTCATCGGACGACCAGACGCGACCGTTGACGGCGATGAGCTTCTCGCCCGGAGCAAGCCCGGCTCGATCGGCGGCGCTGCCCCAGCGAACGTCAGCGATCGTTCCGTCATTCGAGACGCGAAGGCCGAGCGAGTACCAGAGATCCGGCGCGCCGTGGCGAAGACCGCCGAGCACAAGCTTCTCGGAGGTCGAGGGCTTGTCCTGGTAGACGAGCTTGTACCCGCCACGAGTGATGCCGTCGAGATCGGCATGCGGGTTGATCAGGTCGACGCGATCGTGAAGGAACTTCGTCCAGTCGTACTTCACGACCTGGTTGAGATCGTCGATGAGCTCCTGGCGATTGTAGGTAACGATGAGCGGGCCGGTGTTGCCGCCTTTGGCGAGGAAGATCTGCAGGAAATCGGTGAGGGACTTCTTGTCGTTGGTGAGCTGGCGAATCAGTGTGTCGGCGTCGAGCCAGAGGAGCTCGCCTTCCTGGTAGTAGTCCTGGCCGCGGCGCCAGTTGGACCACGCAGGACCATTGCTACGGAGGATGCTTGCGGCGATGGCGGTGTCGTCCGTGCTGCGCCAATCGCGGCCGGGCCGGTAGTCGAGGGAGGCCGCCGAGAGAGCGAGCAGATCGCGATATTGCGCGGGCGTTACAAAGTTCGCGCGCGCCGAAAGCACGTCGCCGAGATACTGCGTCATGCCCTCGTACACCCAAAGAAGCTCGCCTTGCTGCATCAGGTGAAAGTCGGGCTGATAGAGGTTGTAAGGACGCCGGTACTTGCCATTCCACGAATGCGTGAACTCGTGCGGAAGCAGTTCGCCGTTGAGCATGGCGAGCGCGGGTTCCGTGTACCCCTTCTCTTCGGTGCCGTTATCGGAGGACTGTCCGTGCTCGAGACCCTCGCCGCCGGCGACGTCAGATAGCGTCAACAGGAAATGGTAGACGTGGTAATGGTGCGAGGCATAGGCGGTGCTCGCCTCGCGCACGAGGTTGGAGGCTTCGGCGAGAACCTCGGGCGTAAGTTCAGAGTCCTTCGGCTCGTCGGAGACCACATCGATATAGTGCTTCGGGCTGATCTCGGGAGCGAGTGCGAACTCGTGGAAGTATGCGCCGGCAATAACGGGCGAATCCTGAAGCTGCTCGACCGTGGTGGGCTGAAAGTCAGTGGTGCCGCCGACCTTCGCGTTGGGGTCGTAGTTGCCGACCGGCTGCAGCGCAGTGCCGATGCCCCAGCCCTTAGGAACAGTGACGCTCGGTTGAATGAGGATCTCTTTGACCGGAGTATTTGCTGGATAAAGCAGCAGCTTCTCCCACTCGAGCACGGCGATCTTATCCGATGCGCGCGAGAGCACGATGCAGTCCAGATGCGCGTGCAGCGTGGTCACCCCGGGCGGCACATCGACATGGAACTCATAGAGGTCGGTGTCATCGCGACGCCACGAAATGGTCTTTCCGTTCGCCGTGAAGACGACGCCGGTGATGTCCTCGGCCGGACCCGTTGGACGGTGGTTGCCGGGGATCCACTCTGGCGTCGTGAACGCCGCCGGGCCGGGTTGGACGGGGAGGTCGATTTCGGCGTGATAGAGCTTACGCGGAGCGTCGGTGAGGTCGGCCGTGATGTGAATCGGCGTCTGGGCGGCGAGCGGAAGCGCGACGAGCGTGGCGACAAACAGGAGCACAGACGTGCGAATCATCTTCAGGAACGGTCCTCTCGAGAGCGGGTCAAATGCGTGTGTGTTGGGAAGACGACCGATGAGCCGCCCAGGACGCGCGACGAGGTCGGTCGGGTCAAGCCGCGCTGAGTGCCTGCTCGATGGCGGAGACCAGGCGCGGATCCTCGGGCGTCACATCCGAGGCGAATCGCCCGATGACGGTGCCGTCGCGGCTGACGAGAAACTTCTCGAAGTTCCAAAGCAGCTCGGGCGGGTCGTTGGGGGCGGAAAGACCCTGGCTCTTCAAATAGCCGGCGAGGTCCTCGCGCAGAGCGTCGCCGTTTTCCTCTCGGGCCGGGTGCACGGCGATGAGCTCGCGATAGAGCGGATGCTTGTCTGGCCCGGTGACGACGATCTTGCCGAAGACAGGGAATGTGACCGGGTAATTGACGGAGCAGAACTTCGCGATCTCCTGGTTGGAGCCGGGCTCCTGGCTGGCGAAGTCGTTGGCGGGAAAGCCGAGCACGACCAGGCCGCGATCCTTGAAGCGCTCGTAGAGCGACTCAAGCCCGGTGTACTGTGGCGTAAACCCACATTTTGAAGCGACGTTGACGATGAGCAGCACTTTGCCGCGATAGCTTTCGAGCGAACTGGAGTCACCCGAGAGCGTCTGAAGAGGAATCTGGTAGATCGAAGCCATGCGGCCATTATCGCAAGCGGGACACGATGTTGCCGAGGGAAGGTATGTTGAGCCGGAAGGTGGTTACCCGTGCGGATTGACAGAGTAGCGTACGATATCTAACGGTGCGCCTGCTGGGCGCCGAGGTTTTCGCGCGTCAAATGAGCATCTTCGATCTGTTGTTTGGGAAGCCGCTCGCGACCAGTGCTGAGAAAGACGAGCACATCGGTGTAGCGGCTGGGGTTCCGATCTTTGGCCTGGACGGTCTGACCAGCGCGGCATACGGCCCGGAAGCGGCTATGGTGCTGCTGGTTCCGCTGGGGGTCGCCGGGGTGCAGCAGCACCTGCTGCCGATCTTTACGGCCATCCTGGCTCTGCTGATCATTCTGTACTTCAGCTATACGCAGACCATCGTCGCGTATCCGACCGGCGGTGGATCGTTCACGGTTGCGAGCGAGAATCTGGGCACAGGCGCCGGGCTGCTGGCCGCTGCGGCGCTAATGATCGACTACATCCTGACCGCGGCGGTCGGCATCTCTGCCGGCGTAACGGCGCTGGTAAGCGCGCTGCCACGGCTGCATCCGCACCAGCTTGGCTTGTGCCTGGGGGTGCTCGCGATCATCGTCATTGTCAATCTGCGCGGCGTGAGGGAATCGGGTGTGGCCTTCATGCTTCCGACGATTCTGTTCGTGGGCACGTTGTTGGCGACGATCGGTGTGGGTGTGTATCAGTCCTTCGCCTCGGGCGGACATCCGGCGCCGGTGACACCTCCGCCGCCGCCGCTTCCGCCGACCATGCAATACCTGACCGTGTGGCTGCTGCTCAAGGCGTTCTCGAACGGCTGCGCGGCCATGACGGGCGTTGAGGCGGTCTCGAACGGCGTGACCGCGTTCAAGGAGCCGAAGGCCAAGCGAGCCAATCAGACGCTGACGGTCATCATCTTCATCCTGATCATCCTGCTCTTCGGCCTGTCGTATGTGGCGCGAGCCTATGGTGTGACGGCAATGGACTCCGACGCGCCGAATTATCAGAGCGTGCTCTCGATCGAAGTGGCCGCCGTCTTCGGACGCGGATGGTTCTACTTCCTGACCATGGGAGGCGTGCTGGCGGCGCTGTCGTTCAGCGCGAACACGGCGTTCGCCGGATTCCCAAGGATGGCGCGCGCGATCGCCATGAAGGATTACCTGCCGCACGTATTCCTGCTGCGCGGCCGGCGTCTTCTGTTCTCGCATGGCATCTATGCGCTGACTGGCTTCACGGCGTTGATTCTCATTCTCTTCGATGGCGTGACGGTGCGGCTGATCCCGCTCTATGCCATCGGTGCGTTCATGGCCTTCACACTAAGCCAGGCAGGCATGGTGAAGCACTGGATGAAGGAGAAAGACGCACCGCACCGCCGCATCAAGTTATTCCTGAACGGACTGGGGGCAGTAGCCACGGGAATTACGCTCGTCGTGGTGCTCATGACGAAGTTCATCGATGGAGCCTGGGTCGTCGTCATCCTGGTGCCGCTCATCATCGCGCTGATGGCCGCCGTGAAGCGGCACTACAGGCGCGTGAAGCAGGAGACCGCCGATCCCACACCGCTGCGACTGACGGGGCTGGAGCCGCCGATTGTTGTCATCCCGATGGCGCGTTGGGACAAGATTGGCGAGAAGGCCATGCGCTTTGGCATGCTGATGAGCCCGGTGGTCAAGGTCGTGCATGTTGCGTCGAGCGAAGAGCC
>DASYBN010000238.1:0-5776 GCA_036500785.1 Acidobacteriaceae bacterium | reverse complement strand
GATACGCCATCACCAGCGATGGAATTGTTGTCGCGGGTTCTGAGGCTGGACTCGTCGATCTGGATCCCGAGACAGTGATCGAGAGCGGTCGCCTCGGCCCGGGCGAGATGCTCGGCGTCGATATGTCCGAGCGCAAGATCTATCACAACGAAGACATGATGGACGTCTTCGACTCGCGCGAAGAGTATGCCGCGCTGACCAAGATGGAGGCATTGCATGCAGCAGAGTTGGGTGAGATTCCTGCCAATTTAGGAGACCTGCAGCGCGGCTTCGGGTACACGAAGGAAGACGTCAACATGATCTTGAAGCCCATGGCCTCGACCGGCAAAGATGCGGTGTGGTCGATGGGCGATGACACGCCTCTTGCATTCCTCGCGAAGAGCCCGCGCCCGTTGTACGCCTTCTTTCGGCAGCGCTTCGCACAGGTGACGAATCCGCCCATCGATTCACTGCGCGAGTCCGTCGTCGTGAGTCTTCATACGCGTCTCGGGCCGTGGCCGCATATGCTGGAAAAGAACGCGCCGCTGCCTGGCATCGCGATGGAATCGCCCTTCCTGTCACTCGGCCAGATGGCCGCGGTGCGCAAGGGCGAGTATCCGCATCGCGATGAACTCCGTGTTGAAGAGCTCGCATGCGTGTTTTCTCCGGAACAGACGCTCGAGCACGCGATCGGCGAGCTCAGCCTGCGCGCCGTCGAACTAGTCCGCAACGGAGCGCGGTTGCTTGTGCTCACGGATCGCAGTGCATCAGCCGACCGCATCCCGGTGCCGATGGCGATGGCCACGGGCGCTGTGCATCAGACGCTCGTCGAGGCCGGACTGCGCACGCTCTGCGGCCTTGCCGTTGAAGCCGGTGACTGCCGCGACGTCCATCACGCTGCGGTGCTGATCGGCTACGGTGCGGGCGCTGTGTGTCCGTGGCTGGCGCTTGAAACCGCGCGCTCACTCACCGGCGAAAAAGGATTTCCTGAGGGCATTGACGCGGACAAGTATCTGCTGAAGGCGCTCGACGCCGGGCTGGCGAAGGTCATGTCGAAGATGGGCATCAGCGTTGTTGACAGCTATCGCGGCGCGCACCTGTTCGATATCCTCGGTCTGCATCGGAGCGTGGTTGACCGTTGCTTCCCGGAGACGCCCGCGCCGCTTTCGGGCATCGGCTTCGCGGAGCTCGATCGCAGACTGCGGCTCTCGTGGATCGCTGAAACAAGTGACGATCAAGGCGCTGCCGCGAAGGCTGCAGACCTGCCGGACTACGGCTGGGTTCGATTCCGCAAGGCAGACACTGCTGAGCCGCATCAGTGGCAGCCGCCGAACGTGAAGGCGCTGCAAACTGTCGTGGGCAGCGCTCGCGGCGTCCCCGCAGCGACCGATCCCGCGCAGGCGTTTCAAATCTTCAGCAGGAACGTGGACACCGCTGAGGCGAAGTCGCTGCGCGATCTGCTCGAGATTCGTCCCTCCGGTCCTGAGCTCTCAATCGATGACGTTGAAGCGCCCGAGAGTCTCTGCCATCGTTTTGTGGCAAGCGCGATGTCGCTCGGTTCGCTGAGCCCGGAGGCGCACTCCACGATTACCCAGGCAATGAACATGCTGGGCGCTCGTTCCAATACCGGCGAGGGCGGAGAAGACCGCGAAGTCTATCGTCTACTCGGATCGTCGAATAGAAATCATGGGCCGAACGGCGGCGCGGAGTTCGCAGCTTCAATGAGTGCGAACAGCGGAAGCGCAGCGGTCGCCGAGATGGTGAGTGCACCCGCTGTGCACGCTTCGCTCAACAACAAGATCAAGCAGATTGCTTCAGGACGTTTCGGCGTAACCGCCGAGTACCTCGCGCATGCCGAAGAGATCGAGATCAAGGTCGCTCAGGGAGCGAAGCCTGGCGAAGGTGGACAGCTTCCAGGGCACAAGGTATCGGGATTGATCGCGCGTCTGCGGCATGCGCAACCGGGCGTGTCGCTCATCTCACCGCCGCCCCATCACGACATCTACTCCATCGAAGATCTCGCGCAGCTGATCTACGATCTGAAGCGCGTAAACAAACGCGCGGCCGTTGGAGTCAAGCTGGTGTCGAGCTGCGGTGTTGGAACAGTGGCTGCAGGCGTGGCCAAGGCGTACGCCGATTATGTTGTGATCGCGGGGAACACCGGCGGAACCGGAGCCGCGGCGCTCTCCAGCATCAAGTACGCCGGCAATCCGTGGGAGCTTGGGTTGAGCGAGGCCCAGCAGGTCTTGCGCGCGAACGGTATGCGCGAGCGTGTGCGTCTGCGCACCGATGGCGGCATCAGCACCGCACGCGACGTGCTGATAGCGGCGCTCCTGGGCGCAGACGAGTACGCGTTCGGCACGGCCGTGCTGGTTGCGCTCGGTTGCGATATGGCGCGGCAGTGCCACCTGAACACCTGCCCGACGGGAATTGCGACGCAAAAGCCGGAGCTGCGCGCGAAATTCCGCGGAAAGCCGGAGCATGTTGTGACGTTCTTCAGCCAGCTTGCGGGTGATCTGCGCAGGCTGCTGGCGAAGTTCGGTCTGCCGAGCCTGGAGGCTGCTGTTGGGCGCGTCGATCTGCTGGAGCAGGTGCGCTTTGACGGCAACCTGAATCTCACGCCGTTGCTCGCGGACACCGATAATGGACCGAGGCGCTGGGGTGGCGGACGCAACGATCGGCCGGAGAGCCATGAGCCGCTCGATGAACAGTGGACACGGCAAGCTGTCGCGGCTGCGCAGAAGGGAAAGAGCTTCGAGGTTGGCGCGCCGATCACGAACGAGGACCGCGCGGTCGGTGCGCGACTCTCTGGCGAACTCGCGCTGCTGCGTGCCAAGGGCGAGATCGAATGCGTTGACGTCACGTTTGATCTGCACGGCACTGCGGGGCAGAGCTTCGGCGCATTCGCTGCGGAAGGAATCAAGCTGATCCTCACCGGGCAGGCAAACGACTTCGTCGGCAAAGGACTTTCTGGCGCGGAGCTGGTGCTGCGGCCCGTGGGACGCGCGGCGGAGCGGAGCGGCGATCACGTTCTGCTGGGTAATGTCGCGCTATACGGTGCGACTGCGGGCAAGCTGTTCGCGGCGGGACGTGCAGGCGAGCGCTTTGCTGTGCGCAACTCGGGGGCGACTGCGGTGATCGAAGGAATAGGCGACCACGGCTGCGAGTACATGACCGGCGGCCTTGTCGTGATTCTTGGCGAGATCGGGATCAACTTCGGCGCGGGCATGACCGGGGGCCTTGCGTGGGTACTCGATCGCGACGGCGAGATCGTCGCGAAGACGCGCTATCACGATGAGTTCCTGGAAGCGGTTGCTTTCGAAGCGTGCTCGGCGGACGAGCAGAGCTCGTTGCGAGCGCTGCTTGAGGAGCATGTGAGGCTGACGGACAGCGTGCTCGCGACTGGATTGATTGCGGATTGGGAGAGCGCAGCGAAGGAGTTTGTGCTCTTCCGGCCGAAGCCGCAGGCTTGAAACAGGCGTGGAACAGAATGTTCCACGTGGAACAATCGTATTTCCGGCATAAGAGCTGTTGAAAACGCAGATTCCTGTGGATCGCGACGAGAGCTGTGCGAATAGCGCTCAGCACGCCCCGAATCCGCGTGTTTGCGCGCCTTCGGTAGCATGACGGTGGAGTGTGATGCATGAGTGACAAGAAGCTGGGATTTGCGACGCGGGCGATTCACGACGGACAGCAGCCGGATGAGCTGACCGGCGCGGTGAATGTGCCGATCTATCTGACGTCCACGTACAAGCAGGACGGGATTGGCAAGATGCGGCGCGGGTATGAGTATGCGCGGCTGACTAATCCGACACGCGATGCGCTGGAAGAGAGCCTGTGCTCGCTAGAAGGCGGCGCTTCGGCTCACTGTTTCGGCTCTGGAATGGCGGCGATTACGGCGCTGTGCACGATGATGAGGACCGGCGATCACGTGGTGTGCACAGACAACACGTATGGCGGGACGTCGCGGCTGTTCAACCAGGTGCTGTTGAACTATGGCCTGACATTCACGTACGTGGACACGCGCGATGTACAGGCCGTTAAGGCGGCGCTGCGGCCCGAGACGAAGCTGGTGCATCTGGAGACGCCGACGAACCCGATGATGTCGGTGACGGATATTCGAGCGGTTGCGGATGTGTGTCATGCGAACGGCGTTGAGGTGAGCGTCGACAACACGTTTTTGTCGCCGTATTTGCAAAGGCCGATTGAACTGGGCGCGGACATAGTGATGCACTCGACGACCAAGTTTTTGAATGGGCACTCGGATGGGTTGGGTGGGGTTTTGGTGGGGACGAAACCGGAGCACGCGGAGCGGTTCCGGTTTGTGCAGAAGTGCACGGGCGGGATTCTGTCACCGTTCGACTCGTACCTACTGTTGCGTGGCGTGAAGACGCTGGCGGTCAGGATGAAGCAGCACGATGCGAATGGGCAAGCTGTGGCGGAGTGGCTGGTGAAGAGGTTTGGGCCGGAGAAGGTGTTTTATCCGGGATTGAAGACGCATCCGCAGCATGAGCTGGCAAAGCGGCAGCAGAAGGGCTTCGGTTCTATGTTGTCGTTCGAATTGGGCTCGCTCGAGAAGGCGGATGCGTTTGTTTCGAACCTGAAGCTTTGCTATTTTGCGGAGTCGCTCGGCGGTGTGGAGACGCTGGTGTGCCATCCGGCAACGATGACCCATGCGGCGCTGGGCGCGGAGGGCCGGGCGAAGCTGGGGATTACGGATGGGCTGATCCGGATCTCGGTAGGGATCGAGGATGTCGAGGACATCCTGGCGGATCTGGAGCAGGCGCTCGCGTAGGATCCCCTTGTTTTGGGCTGAATCTTTGGTTTGCGCTGCCGGAGTATAGAGAAATCTGATAGATGTAGAAGCGCAGCTTATAGAGCGCCAGGGAGGAAGCACGTGCATTTTGGGTTGACGGACGAGCAGGAGCAGCTGAGGCGTGAGGTGCGGACGTTTGCGGAGCGCGAGGTGGGGCCGCATGTGAGCGAGTGGGATGAAAAGAGCGAGTTCCCGCATGGCGTGGTGAAGAAGCTGGGCGAGATGGGCCTGATGGGCGTGATCTTTCCCGAGGAGCTGGGCGGCGCCGGGCTGGGGTATGTGGAGTATGTGCTGGCCGTCGAAGAGCTGAGCCGCGTGGACGGCAGCGTGGGGATTATTGTGGCTTCACATAACTCGCTTTGTACGAACCACATCATGCTGGGCGGGAATGACGCGCAGCGGAAGCGGTGGATTCCGAAGCTGGCGAGCGGGGAGTGGCTGGGTGCGTGGGGATTGACGGAGCCGGGGTCGGGTAGTGACGCGGGCGGGATGCGCACTACAGCCGTTCGCGGGAAGGATGGCTGGGTGCTGAATGGGTCGAAGACGTTCATCACGAACGGCACGTATGCGAACTGCGCGCTGGTGCTGGCGGTTACGGATAAGGAGAAGGGGACGCATGGAGGGATTTCGGCGTTCCTGGTGGAGCGCGGCACGCAGGGGTTTCGCAGCGGAAAGAAGGAGAACAAGCTGGGGCTGCGCGCGAGCGATACGGCGGAGCTGATCTTTGAGAACTGCCTTGTGCCGGATGATTGCCTGGTGGGCGATGTAGGCGCGGGGTTTAGGGATGCGATGCGGGTGCTCGATGGAGGACGGATTTCGATTGCCGCGCTTTCGTTAGGAATGGCAAGGGGCGCGCTGGATGCGGCGGTGAAGTATTCAAAGCAGCGCAAGCAGTTTGGGAAGGCGATCAGCGAGTTTCAGGCGGTGCAGTTCAAGCTGGCGGATATGGCGACGCAGCTGGATGCGGCGTGGCTGTTGACG